>VGYV01000241.1 GCA_016872855.1 Planctomycetota bacterium | reverse complement strand
GCATAGGCATGGCAAGGACTTACGCCGAAATACACCTGTGCCGGCGCTGGATCGCCAGCTGCTCGCGCCGACCGACAACCACAACCCCTGGGGGCTACCCACAAAGAACCCCGAAGCGGCCAGAAAGAAGAAGGTGCCCGCTCTTGTGGCTCTCCGTCTGATTACGGATTACGAATTACGGATTACGGATTTCAGCAAATCCTCGGCAACTGCTCCCCATAGGGCGGGTCCACCACGCGGCGGCCACCGATGGCCGTGCGCAGCGTGACACGCCCCTTCGCTCCCTCGAGCACGCGGCCGATGGGCGCGGCCGAGCGACCGAGGGGGTGTGCCCGCATCGCCGTGAGGACCGCCGATGCAACGCCCTCGGCGCAGACGACGACCAGCTTGCCCTCGTTCGCCACGTAGAGGGGGTCGAGGCCCAACAGGTCGCACGCTCCCCGCACCTCAGGCCGGACGGGAATCTCCGCCTCGTCCAACTCGATGTCGTGGCAGCAGGCTTCGGCGACCTCGCAGGCGACCATGCCCAGCCCACCGCGGGTGGGGTCGCGGAGGGCGTGGATGGCCTCGCCGCCGGCGGCGAGGATGGCGACGACCAGGCCGTTGAGCGGCGCCACGTCGCTCGACACAGGGGTCTCGAAGCTCAGGCCCTCGCGCGCGCTCAGGATCGCCACGCCGTGGTCGCCGATGGGGCCGTTGATGAGCACCGCGTCGCCCGGCGCGGCGCGCTCCATCGCTACACTCACGCCCTCGGGGATGACGCCGATGCCTGAGGTGTTGATGAACAGTCCGTCGGCGGCGCCCCGTTCGACCGCCTTCGTGTCGCCGCAGACCACAGTCACCCCTGCCTCCCCTGCCGTGGCCTTGGCCGAATCGAGGATGGCCGCAAGGTCATCCAGCGGAAGCCCCTCTTCGAGGATGAGGGCGAGCGAGATGTAGAGAGGCTTTGCGCCAGCCATCGCCAAGTCGTTCACCGTGCCGCTCACCGCGAGCCGCCCGATGTCGCCGCCGCGGAAACGCAGCGGCTTCACCACGTAGCTGTCGGTCGTGAACGCCGTCTTGCCGGGCGGCAACTCGAGTAGCGCGCTGTCGGAGAGAGGAGCGAGCGCGGGGTTCCCGAAGCGGGACACAACCATGCCCCGGATAAGCTGTTTGGTGAGCGACCCACCGCCGCCGTGGGCGAGAAGGACGCGATCCATTCTCAGCGCTCTCCGTACTTGTAGTAGGCCGCGCAGCTTCCTTCGGTCGAGACCATGCATGGCCCGACTGGCGTCGCCGGTGTGCAACGGCTGGCGAAGAGGGAGCATTCGGGCGGCTCGATGAGGCCGCGGAGCACCTCGCCACAGGAACAGCCAGGGTTCTCGAGCTCGGGTGGCACCTGGATGCCGAGCACCTGGAGCGCGTCGTGGCCCCGGAGCTCGGGGCGAAGCTCCAGCCCGCTCATCGGGATGGTGCCCAGGCCGCGCCACGCGGCGTCGCAGGGGCGGAACACCTCGGCGACCCGCTCGCGGGCCTTGGCGTTGCCCTCGCGGTGGACCCATCGCTTGTATTGAATCTCAACCTTCGGGGCCGCCTCGACGACCTGGAGGAGGAGCATGGCGATGCCCTCAAGGATGTCCTCGGCCTCGAAGCCGGTGACCACACACGGCGCGTGGTACTTGGCCGCCAGTGGCTCGTAGATGGCTGAGCCTGTGATCACGCTCACGTGGCCGGGACAGAGAAAGCCGTCGAGCTTCACCTCGCCGCCTGCCAGGATCGCCTCCATCGCGGGCGGGATGACCTTGTTGGCGGCGAGGAAGAGCATGTTCCGCAGGCCGCGGTCGCGGGCGTAGGCCACGGTGGCGGCGACGGCGGGCGTGGTGGTCTCGAAGCCGATTGCGAAGAAGACCACGGTGCGGCCCGGCTCGGCCTCGGCCAGCTTCAGGGCGTCGAGCGGCGAGTAGACCATCTGCACATCGGCCCCCTCCGCCTTCGCGCGCTCCAGGCTCGTGCGGCTGCCGGGCACCCGTACCATATCGCCGAACGTCGCCAGGCACACGCCTGGCCGCCGCGCGATCTCGATGGCGGCGTCCACCATGCCCATCGGTGTCACGCACACGGGGCAGCCGGGGCCGCTGAGCAGCCTGACGTTCGGCGGGAGCATGGCCCGGATGCCGCTGCGGAACATCGCCATCGTGTGGGTGCCGCAGACCTCCATGAAGCGGACGGCCCGCGGGGCCAGCCGCGCCGCGCGCTCGGCGATCAGCCGCAGCAGCTCAGGGACGAAGCCGCGAGCCGCGAGCCGCGAGCCGCGAGCTTGAGGATCGGAGTTCAAGGCTTCTCCTCCTCTTGAAGCTCGTCGCTCGCCGCTCGTGGCTCGAAGCTCTCGATACCGGCCATCTCCTCCCAGAGCTTCAGCGTCTCGGCGGCGTCCTCGGCCGTCATCTTCTCGATGGCGAAGCCGGCGTGCACGAGCACGTAGTCGCCGAGCTGCGGCTCGTCCACCAGACTCACGTCGGCCTCGCGGCGGTTCCCCATCACGTCCACCGTGGCAAGGCGGCCTTGAAGTTCAACGATCTTGGCGGGCACAGACAAACACAAGGGCTTCGTCTCCTCTTGGCCTTCTCTTCTCACGCGTCACGGGTCACGCATCACGCATCGTCAGAAATCCGTTTCCCTCCGCAGCCGCTCGATCTGAGGTCGAAGTCGCTCGTCCGCGATGATCTTCCCGCCGCGCTTGAGCATGGCGCGCAGTGGCGAGAGGTCATTGAGGTTCGGGCATCCGCTGAGGTCAACCTTCTCAAGCTCTCGCAGCAATGCCAGCGGGGTCAGGTCGGCCAGCTTCTGGCTTAGCGACAGATCGAGCGACTTCAGGCGCCTTGATGTGGCGAGGGGGCGGAGATCGGCAAGCTCCTCTGAACCAGTGAGAGCGAGTCCTTTCAGGGCGGAGAGCTTCGCCACGGGGCCGAGATCAATCACCTTCTTGCAGCCGTTCAGGCTGAGGAACTCAAGGGCGGTCAGGCTCCCAAGCGGAGCGAGGTCGGTCAGCTCCGGCATGTCGCTGAGGAAACCAAGCGAGATGCTCTTCAACGACCTTAGCTGTGCGAGCGGCTTGAGGTCAGCCAGACGCGGGCAAGGGGTGACAAAGAGATGCTGGAGATTGACCATGGCGCCAAGCGGCGCCAGGTCGTTGACTTGCCCGCAGCTGAGGATGTGAAGCCGTCTGAGTTGGCTCAACCTCTCGATAGAAGCGAGGCTGCCTAGCTGTTTGCAATCGTCGAGGAACAGATCCTCCAGGGCCTCTAGCGACGCAAGGGGTGCGAGGTCGCGGACCGCCGGGCAATTCTGGATGCGAACTTCGCGCAAGCCTCGAAGGCGACCGATCCCGGACAGATCGGAGAGGCCCCTGCAATACTCGACCCGCAGCCTCCTGAGGTTCTCCAACTGCACATGCCGAGGGATGCTCGACACATCGTCCACGTAGTAGCCAAGTCGCAGCTCCTTCAGGCCCTGAAGGCCCACGAGGAAGCTCAAGTCCGCAGCAGCATGCAATTCAAGTTCCTCAAGCTTGGTGAGGCGCGCAAGTGGCGAGAGGTCCGCGCCGTCCTTCGTTTCCCGGCTGGCCGAGAGGTAGAGGTACTTGAGTTCCGTCAGGCGCCCCAGCGGCGCGAAGTCCTTCACCTGGGACTTCCCCCTGAAGGTGAGGTGAAGCCGCGTCAGGTCGGTCATCCCGCCGAGCGCCTCGATGTCGCGGGCCTCCGGACTCAACCAGACGTGGAGGTCCACGAGCTTCGTCATGCCGCTGAGGGGGGCCAGGTCTGCCGCTTCGCACCTGCCGAGGGTAAGCTTGCGCAGCTTGGTGAGCCCCCGCAGCAACCTGAGGTCCACAGACCCCGGCGGCCAGCGCATAGATAGCGCGAGCCTCCTGAGCTCTGAGAGCCCCGCCACGGCTCGCAGGTCGAAGGGGAAGTCAGCGAGGAGACTCAAGGCCCGCAAGTTCTTCATCTCCGCGAGCGACCCCACGTCCTCGAAGAGCGGAGCGTCGCCCCGCGAGCCCTCGACGTAGACCATGAGCGACGTAAGGCCCTTCGCGGCGCGGAGCGCCGGGACAAGCGGGGCGTCGCGATAGCTGCTGACCATCAATGCATAGATTCCGGGACACCTGCCGATGAAAGCGCTGAGGTGCGCCAACGGGCCCTCTGATACGTGCAGGGCGACCCTGATCTCCGGTGGCACGACCGGGAGCGCATTGAGGGCATCCGCACTGCACCAGATGGTGAGCGGGCTGACCCCATCGGCGATAGCCTGGCGGAGAGCCGCGAGCCCTTCGGGCTCGCCGTGACGAACCCTCACGTGGGCCAGGCGTCGCTGGCCGCCATCAACGCTAACGAAGGTCCGAGGCCCCTCCCTCTCGAGCCGCAGGTCGCTCCCGCGCTCATAGGGCACGAAAGCCCCCTCGCCACAATGCACCCATTCGCCCGGCACGAGCTGTAGCGTACTGGTTCCCTCAGTGGCCGACCGAACCATCACGGTGGCAATCTCGGGAGCCGGCTCCGGCGCTGCCTCTGCGCCGGCGCGGCTTGTCGAAGCCACAGGCACGACGAGTAGGGCAACAACTAGCGAAGCGGACCAACGGAGCTTCATTCCCATGCCTTCTCACGCGTCACTGGTCACGCGTCACGCATCTTCGCCAGCGCCACCACCGCCTGTCCGAGGCTCAGGCCCCCATCATTCGTCGGCACCAGGCGATGGTAGCGGACGTCGAAGCCGTTGCGTTCGAGGGCGGCAGTGGCGCCCTCAAGCAAGCGCATGTTCTGGAAACAGCCGCCGCTGAGGGCCACAGTGCTCACGCCCCGCTCGCGGCGGGCGACGACGCAGACGGCTCGCACAGCCTCGATGATCGTACTGTGGAAACGGGCGGCGATCAACCCGCGGGGCGTACCCCGCCGCAGGTCGTCGAGCACGGCACACATGATCTCGCGCGGGTCCACCGTCCAGGGGGTCGTGCTCACATCGAGATTGAAGGGGTAGAACACCGGGTCACGGTGTTGGGTGTTCGGTGTTCGGTGTTCGGTTCTGAAATCGGAAATCGGAAATCGGAAATCGGAAATGCTGGCTTCCAGCTCAATGGCGGCCTGGCCTTCGTAGCTCACGCGGGTGCAGACGCCCAGAAGGGCCGACACGCCGTCGAAGAGGCGGCCCATCGAGGAGGTCTCGGGGCAGGCGACGCCCTTGCCGAGAAGCTGCTGCACGGCGGCGAGGTCGGCGGACGGCACGCCGGCGCGCTCAAGTTCGGGGAAGGCGGCGCTGCCGAGGTAGGCCAGCGTCATCCGCCACGGCTCCTTGATCGCCGCCTCGCCGCCGGGCATCGGGATGTAGGCCAGGTGGGCGATGCGCTCGAAGTCGGCGAGGGTGGCGATGAGGAACTCGCCGCCCCACACCTTGCCATCGGTGCCGTAGCCCGTGCCGTCGAGCGATACGCCCAGCACCGGCCCCTCCAGCCCGTGCTCGGCCATGACCGAGGCGGCGTGGGCGTGGTGGTGCTGAACGCCGGAGAGAAGAATGGTGTCAGGCGTTAGGTGTTGGGGGTTGGGGGTCGGAATCTGGAATCTGGAATCTGGAATCTGGGATGCCGCCCCGGCCAGCCGGCGAGCGAAGGCGGTCGAGTGGTAGCCGGGGTGGAGGTCGTGGGCGATGAGAGTGGGACGGGTCTCGAGGATGCTCTGGAAGTGCTCGATGGTCTCCTCAAAGAAAGTGAGGGCGTCGGCGTGGTCGAGGTCGCCGATGTGCTGGCTGAGATAGGCGCGGCCCTTGCGGATGAGGCAGATCGTGTTCTTCAGGTCGCCGCCCAGAGCGAGGACTGAGGTGTTAGGTGTTGGGTGCTGGGTGTTGGGGGTCCGAATGGGGGTGGCTCGGGGGACTTCGCCGCGGGCGCGGCGCTGCACGATGGGCTGGCCGCGGAGGACGCGCATCACCGAGTCGTCGGAGCGGCGGATGATGTCGCGGTCGTGCACGAGAAACAGGTCGGCCACGGAGGCGAGGCGCTCCAATGCCTCCGCGTTGTCAATGGCAATCGGCTCGTCGGTGCGGTTCGCACTCGTCATCACCAGAGCCACGAAGCCCTCCCTCTCCCCTGGGGAGAGGGGTGGGGTGAGGGTGCCCGGCCTCGCGTTCGCTCCCGGTGCCAGCACCCTCACCCTGCCCTCTCCCCGAGGGAGAGGGGACTGGAGAAGGAGAACGTGAACTGGGGTGTAAGGGAGCATGATGCCGAAGTATTGGCTTGCGGGCGCGATGGCGTCGGCGAGGGGGTGGCCGGGGCGCTTGAGGGCGAGGACGATGGGCTTGCGCCAGCTCAGGAGCAGCCGCTCCTCGGCCTCAGTGAGGTCGCACAGACAGCGCGCCGCGGCGAGGTCGGGCACCATGACGGCGAAGGGCTTCTTCTCGCGCCACTTGCGCTCGCGGAGGGTCTGGACCGCGGCCTGGTTGGTGGCGTCGCAAGCGAGGTGGAAGCCGCCGAGGCCCTTGATGGCCACAATCCTTCCTTCCCGCAGCGCCCCGGCGACCATGCCAATAGGGTCGGCCCCAATAGGTGGCACGGCTGGCTTGGCCAGCAGTGCCACACTTCGGCTCGCGCTCTCAGTCGGTTTGCCCTTGGGGTTGAGGAGCGCGAGTTGCGGGCCGCAGGCCCAGCAGGCATTGGGCTGGGCGTGGAAGCGGCGGTCCGCCGGGTCGTCGTACTCCCGCTGGCAGTCGGGGCACATCGTGAAGCGCTTCATCGAGGTGAACGGGCGGTCGTAGGGGAGGCTCTCGGCGATGGTGAAGCGCGGGCCGCAGTTCGTGCAGTTGATGAAGGGGTAGCGATAGCGTCGGTCGGCGGGGTCGAGCAGCTCGCGGCGGCAGTCGTCGCACAGGCCCATGTCGGGCGGAATCTCGGCCAGAGCGTCAGGCAGACGTTCGCTCTTGACAATCACGAATGTGGGCGGGGCCTCCGTGCCCCGCGTCTCGCGGGACGCAGAGGTCCCGCCCACAAGGGGAATGGCCTCGTGGCGCACCTCTGCGATGTCGGCCACGGGCGGCGCCTCGGGCACGAGGCGGGCGACGAAGCGCTCGCAGCGCTCCCTCGGCCCCTCGACCTCGATGACCACGCCCGACGAGTCGTTGCGCACCCACCCCACCAGCGCCAGGCCGTGCGCCAGGCGGTAGATGTAGGGCCGGAAGCCCACGCCCTGGACCGTGCCGCGGACGTGGACGCGGTATCGTGCCGTCTCATCGGGCATAGGGGTCGCCTTCCTCCGCCTGCATTATAGCAGATGCCCCGCGCGCGGGCGAAGAAGGGGCGACACTGGCCGGCCCGGGGGCGATCTGATACACTGTTTGCGGGAGGATCGAGGACGACGACGACGAGGACGAGGACGAATGGAGTGGAGATACCGGGCAGTGCTGTTTGATCTTGACGGGACGCTGCTGGACACGCTGGAGGATCTGGCGGATTCGATGAACGCCGTGTTGGCCCAGCTCGGCTTCCTGCCCCATCCTCTGGCGCCCTACAAGTACTTCGTGGGCGACGGCGTGGTGAACCTGGTCACGCGTGCGCTGCCCGACGGCCACCGCGACGAGGCGACCGTTGCCCGCGCCGTGGAGCTGATGCGCCGCATCTACGGCGAGCACTGGGCCGACAAGACGCGGCCCTATCCCGGCGTGCCCGAGCTGCTCGACGCCCTGGCCGCGCGCGGCGTGAAGATGGCCGTGCTCTCCAACAAGCCCCACGATGCCACCAAGCTCTGCGTGGCCAAGCTCCTGCCGCGCTGGCGCTTCGACGCCGTTGTTGGCCAGAGCAAGGCCGTCCCGCCGAAGCCCGACCTCGCCGGCGTCCGCAGCGTCATTGCCCAGACCGGCGTCCCCGCCGAGGGGTTCCTGTACCTCGGCGACACGAACACGGACATGCAGACAGCGAACGCGGCGGGGATGTTCGCCGTGGGCGCCCTCTGGGGCTTCCGCGCCCCGGAAGAACTCCTCGCCAGCGGAGCCAAGGTGCTGATTGAGAAACCCGCCGAGTTGCTGGGCCTCCTGTGAACAGGCCCTTGAGCGATGGCCCGTGCGCGCGTGCGGAACGTGAAATGCTGAATGCCGAACGCCGAATGTCGAATGACGAAGGAGGCCAAGAGCGGACTCTGCTTCCCCCTGGTTCGACATTCGACATTCCGGCTCTTCGGTTGCGGCCACGGGCCGCGTTAGGAAAGAAGAAGAACATGATACGCCTTATCGTCTGCCTCGTCTGTGTGTGCTTTCTCGGCATCTGTCTCGGCGCGGAAACGGGGGCCGAGGCATTCGCCGGCCTCGTCGCCAGGGAGCCGGGGCTGGTGGCCCAGTGGCGCTTCGAGGGTGACCTGGTGGACGCCAAGGGCGCGCTCAAGGGTGATGCCCGCGGCGGCCAGGCGGAGTTCGCCGACGGCGCGAATGGCGGCAAGGCCATCGTGCTGGCCGCCAAGCGGGCCGTGACGATGGGCGACGCGCCCGCGCTCGACCTCGACACGACGAGCATCGAGCTATGGTTCAAGCCCACGTTTCCGCCCAGCGGCCAGGGCAACCCCTGTCTCATCGCCAAGCGCAAGACCAGCCCCGAGACCCGTCTCAGCCTCCACATCTGGAGCGACTATAGCGGCCTGGCCTTCTGGAACGGCAAGGCGGTGGTTCGCTTCGCCCCCGCGGCGGGACAGCTCCGCCGCGGCGAGTGGCACTACCTGGTGCTCACCTGCGCGGGCAACGACCTGAAGCTCTATCTCGACGGCCTTCCCTGCCGCCAGTTCGCGGGCAGCGGCACGATCAGTTTCGAGAAGAAGGGTCTGCCCCTGCTCCTCGGCGCCGCCGATCTCAACGGCTTCGAGCACTACGAGGGCGCGATGGACGAGGTGGCCGTCTACTCCCGCGTGCTCCCGGTCGTGGACATCGAGCGGCACATGGACGCGATGGGCGCGAAGAAGCGCATGACCCGCGAGGAGCTGACCGCCATCGCCGAGAAGGAGCGGCTCGAGCGCGAGGCGGTTCGCCAGAAGGAACTGGCCAAGCTGTTGACCGACGAGTGGCTCTTCGCCCGCGGCGAGACGCGGGGCTACCAGGGCGAGTCGCTCGGCGCAATCCGCCTCCCCGTCGGCGGCATCGGCGCCGGCTCGATCCAGATGGATGGCAAGGCCACGCGGCCCGTCTGGCAGATCTTCAACAACATGAGCCAAGCCGCGGTGCCCGACAGCTTCTTCGCCATTCGCATCAAGGGCGACAAGCCAATCCTCAAGGCGCTCCAAACCGAACCCGTCGGCACCTTAGCCGCGATGAGGGCCCTCTCCTTCCGCGGCGAGTACCCCTACGGCTGGTACGACTTCGACGACCCAGACCTGCCCGTCAAGGTGAGCCTCGAGACCTTCAACCCGCTGATCCCGCTGAACACCAAGGACTCCGCCATCCCTTGCGCCATCTACAACATCACTGTGAAGAACCCCGCCGACAAGCCGGTTGAGGCCACCCTGCTGGCCCATCAGCGTTACGGCGTGGGCACGGAGGCCCACAAGAGGGAGATGCGGCGCACCGAGCGCGCAACCGTCCTGGACATGACCGGGGCCAAGCCTGGCAGCATGGCCCTCGCGGTCCTCGGCGCCGGTGAGGGGGCCGATGGCGCCCTCTCCTCGACGCTCAAGCTCGAGCCGGGCGCCAGCCGCACCGTCACCTTCATCCTCGCCTGGCATTTCCCATCCGGCCGCCACGGCGGCGGGGCCTGGGGCGGCGAGGGCAACATGTACGAGAACTGGTGGCCCAACGCCGGAGCCGTGGCCGACCACGTGGCTGCCCGCCTCGACGAGCTGACCAAGCTCACCCGCCTCTATCACGATACGCTCTACGAGACGAACCTGCCCTGGTGGCTCCTCGACCGCCTCAGCTCTCAGCTCGTCGTGCTCCGTTGCCAGACGACCTTCTGGACCAAGGCCGGCTACTTCGGCGGCTGGGAGGGCTGCTCGCCAGGGAGCGGCTGCTGCCAGGGGAACTGCAACCACGTTTGGCAGTACGCGCAGAGCCACGCCCGCCTCTTCCCCGAAGTCGCCCGCATCATGCGCGAGCAGGAACTCCGCTTCATGGCCCCCAACGGCGCCATCCCGCACCGCCAGCCGGCCAGCCACCCCGCCTTCGACGGCCAGTGCGGCGGCATCCTGGGCGCATACCGAGAGCACCTCTGCTCCGCCGACGGCGCCTGGCTCGCCAAGCACTGGCCCGCCGTGAAGAAGGCGATGGAGTTCCTCATCGTCACCCACGACAAGGACGAGGATGGCGTGCTGACCGGCCCGCAGTGGAACACCCTCGACTGCAACACGGGCGGGAACACCTCGTGGCTGGGCACCCTCTACCTCGGCGCACTGGCCGCGAGCGAGAAGATGGCCCTGCTCCAGAAGGACGAGCAGGCCGCCGGCCGCTACCGCAAGATCCGCGAGAGCGGCTCGAAGAAGCAGGACGAAACGCTCTTCAACGGCGACTACTACATCCAGGTGCCCGACGCCCAGGCCCACCGGGACTACCACGA
Source organism: Planctomycetota bacterium (assembly GCA_016872855.1). Classification (GTDB taxonomy): domain Bacteria; phylum Planctomycetota; class PUPC01; order DSUN01; family DSUN01; genus DSUN01. Next base: position 1,040 of record VGYV01000241.1, on the reverse strand, counting down.
CGGCTGCCACATTGACCAGCTCCTCGGCCAGTGGTGGGCGCACCAGCTCGACCTCGGCTGGCTCTATCCGCCCGAGCGCTGCGCGAAGGCGATGGCCGCGCTCTTCCTCCACAACTTCCGCACCAACTTCCGCGGCGTGCCCCAGGCCCCCCGCAAGTTCGTGGCCGACGCCGATGCGGGACTCCAGATGATCTGCTGGCCGAAGGCGAATCGCCCGCCGAACCACACCATCTATGCGGATGAGGCGATGACGGGCTTCGAGTACTCCGCCGCCGCGATGATGGTCTACGCGGGCCTGATGAAGGAGGGCTTTGGCGTCGTCCGCTCCGTGGCCGACCGCTACGACGGCCGCCTCCGCACGGGCCTCACGGGCGGCGGCACATCGTCCTGGGGCCACAGCGGCAACCCGTTCGGCGACGACGAGTGTGGGAAGTTCTACGCCCGCCCGATGAGCATCTGGTCGTTACTCCTTGCCTGCCAAGGGTTTATATATGACGGCCCGGCCGGCCTCATCGGCTTCCGGCCCCTCTGGAAGCCCGAGGACCACGCGAGCTTCTGGAGCGGCGCCGAGGGCTGGGGGCTCTTCACCCAGAAGCGCGACCCAGGCCGCCAGACCGAGCGCATCGAGGTCCGCTACGGCAAGCTTCAGGTGAAGTCGCTTGTCTTCGAGCTGCCGAAGGACGCCAAGCCGTCGAAGGTGGCGGTCACCCAGGGTGACAAGCCGCTCGAAGCGACGCATGAGCTGAAGGGGGAACAACTTACGGTCACGCTCCCCGCCCGCGTCACTGTCGGCGAGGGCCAGGCGCTGAGCGTCCAGACGGAATGGTGAGCCGCCCGCGCTCCAAGCCAAGGGCGCCAGACACCCAACCTTTGCCAACTCCTATGGCGCGCGTTGGCAAAGGTTGGTGGCATAGGTTGTGAAGCGGGGTTACTCAGTACAGCTCCCGGCATTGCCAGAATTGCCTGCTCATGAGATTGAGTCGAATTCCATAAGTACGTGGTATATCTTATGTTGTGTCGTTGGTCAGCCCTTGCACAAG
>VGYV01000240.1 GCA_016872855.1 Planctomycetota bacterium | reverse complement strand
GCCCTCGCCGAGCAGCACGCGGACGGGGCGCACCTCGCCGCTGGGCTCCGCGACCTCGGAGGGGACGCGGGTGACTGTCCGCTTGGGCATGCACGAGGGGGCCAGGACGACGGCGGCGAGGAGCGCGACGGCCACGGCGGCCTGAAGGCTTCGGCGAAGGGCGGCGCGGGTGGTCCTGGTCATCTGTGCTCCGCTGCGTTGCGGCCGGGGCCTGGGTCGCTGGTGCTGGCCCGCATTTCGCGTCCTGCAAGTCCCAAAGGGACGAAGGGGTTTTGCCGGCGGCGTGAGCCGCCGGAACGCGGCCAAGTGGACACCTCAGCCCCGACGGGGCGACAGGACAGAGCGTTCCTTCCGCCCCGTCGGGGCTGGCTTCTCTTCCGGCCTCTTCCCGGCGGCTTACGCCGCCGGCAAAACCCTACCGCTCCTTCGGAGCTGGGCCGGCGTGTGGCAAATGCGGGTCGGCGCCGCGGTAGAGCTCCACGGCGGTGTCGCGGTAGCGCTCGGCCTCGCTGAAGATGCACCCACAGTACTGCTGGCGGTAGAGCGAGAGGCGCCGCGCCCGCTCGACGCCGGCGTCGTGCACGTGGCGGCGGTCCGTGTCGTCGAAGGCCACGCCGTGGCGGCGTGCGGCGGCGTGGCCGAGGTCGCAGAGGGCGTCGCGGTCCTGCTGGGGGCTGGCGAGGAGGGTGGAGGTGAAGCGTGGGAAGCCGCGCTCGGCGGCGACGCGGGCCGTGGCCTCGAGCCGCATGGCATAGCAGGCGCGGCAGCGGCCGGGCCGCGCGCGCTGTGCGCCGATGGCGTCGAGAAACTCCTCCAGGCCGTAGCCGTCGTGGGCAATGAGGGGCAGGCGCTCGCGGTCGGCGAGCGCCTGGACGGCCTTGAGGCGGCGGCGGAACTCCATGAGCGGGTGGATGTTGGGGTTGTGGAAGAGAGCCGTCGGCACGTGTCCCTCCTCGTGCAAGGCATCCAGGAACGCGCACAGGCACGGGGCGCAGCAGGCGTGAACGAGCGTGGGTTCACTCGTCTTCATCAGGCGGTTCGGCCTCGCCGGCGGGAGGCATCACATGCTCCTCGGGCGGGAGCGAGTCGTCTTCCTCGTCCTCCTCTTCCTCCTCGGGCAGGGTTTCCTTGAGTTGGAGGCCGTAGCGGGCCAGCTTCTCGTTGATTTCGTTGAGGGAGGTGCGGCCGAAGTTGCGGCTGGCGAGGAGTTCCTCGGCGGAGTGCTCGACGATCTGGCCGATGGTGGTGATCCCGAGGCGCTCCATGCACTTGCGGCTGCGCATCGAGAGGTTCAGTTCGCTGATGGGCACGGCGAGAACGGACTGGTCGGCGGCGCCTGCGGGGACTCCTTCGGGGGTGGCGGCAGCGGCGCCTGGCAGTTGTGCAGCAGCTTCCTCGCGGGCCTCGCCCAGACGCAGGCCGCGGGCCTGGAGCACCTCCTTGATCTCCTGGAGGGAGGTCTCGCCGAAGTTCTTGGAGGCCAACAGCTCCTCTTCCGTCATGCGGCACAGGTCGCCAAGCGTCTCTATGTTCATGCGCTGGATACAGTTCCTGACACGGACGGAGAACTCGAAGTCGCCGACGGGGATTTCCATGAGCTTCTGGCGGCGCTCGAGCTCGCGCTGGCGGTCCTCGTCGTAGGCCATGTCGAGAGTGCCGTAGGCATCCTTGAGGAACATCCTGGCACGCGGGTGGGTGGGGTTGGCGCGGAGGACTCGGCGGTAGCACTCGATGGCGCGGTCGTGGTCGCGGCGGTCCTCGTAGAGGACCCCGAGGTTCACTAGCGCGTTCACGTAGAGGGCCGGGGAGGCGGCGAGGGTCGTGTAGTGTTCCAGGGCGCGCTCTTCCTCGCCGCGGAGCGCTTGCGTGTAGCCGAGGCGGAATGCGGCGCCGGCGTGGTTAGGCTCGAGTTCCAGGGCCTTCTCGTACTCGGGGACGCCGTCCTCGTAACGGCCGGCGAGGTCGAGGCACAGGCCCACCAGGTAGTGTGGGGCCGCGTCGTTGGGGTGGGAGCGCGCGAGGGCGCGGGCGGCGGTGAGCGCGGCCTCGGGCTTGCCGCCCTTGGCGATGGCCTCGGTCTCGCCGAGTGCGGCGAGGCGCTTGGCGGCGGCCTTGCCGCGCTGGGCGCGGCCGAATGCCTCGGCGGCCTTCCCAAAGTGCCCGTTCTCAAGGTAGCACTGCCCGAGGAAGTAGTCGGCCTCGGCAGAGCCGGCCGTCGTCAGATTGGCGATGGCCTCGTCGAGGCGTCCGAGCGCCCAGAGGCCCACGCCGATGACGAGTGCCGCCTCCTCACGGCTCAGCGCCTTGCCCCCGATGGTCGGGTTCTCGATCAACTCGATGACGAGCCGCTCGAGCTGGCGGCGGTCGGCGGGGGACTGGGCCTGTGCCTGGCGGAGGAGGAGGCCCTGCGCCACGTCGCTTCTGCTCCCCAGGAGGAGCTGTTCCACGTTGAGCGCTTGTGCGGTAGTCGCGACCATGCTTCAGTTGCCCCTTTGCTGGCGCACCGGAAGGCGAGGGGTATTCAGATGCCGTGCAAACCATTAATTATATGCAAGAAGGGCCGATTTGCAAGCGAAAGTTGTCGGTTTGACAGCCCCCTTGAGCATCTGCTATCCTACGGGTTCAGGTTGGGGCGGGGCTTGGAGGTACTCGATGCGGCCGGAGATGACACGGCGCGGCTTTCTCGTTGGCACGGCGGTGGTGGCCGGGAGCGCCTGCGGGCTGGGCCTGTGGCGGCGCTCGCGGAGCCACGGGCGCGCGCTCAAGGCCCTCGCGCCGAGCGAGCTGAAGCTCGGGCCAGGAAAGCTCGCCGTGGCCAAGGGGCCGGACCCCGCGCAAAACGTCCGCCGGGCCATCGAGGCCGTGGGCGGCATGAAGGCCCTGGTCAAGGGCAGCCAGACGGTGGTCATCAAGCCCAACATGGCCTGGGACCTGCCGCCGGAGTCAGGGGCCAACGCGAACCCCGCGACCGTGGCCGCCGTGGTCGCGCTGTGCCGCGAGGCAAGCCCCGACGCCCGCGTCATCGTGTTCGACCGCACGATGTCGCGCGACCCGGCCGGCCCCTACCGCGCCAGCGGCATCGCCGAAGCCGTCCGCAAGGCAGGCGGCACCGTCCACTACGTGGACGAGAATCGCTTTTACGAGGTGGCCATCCCCGACGCCTTCGCCCTCAAGAGCTGGCCCTTCTACGACATGGTGCTGTTCCAGGACCAGGTGGACGTGCTGATCAACATCCCGGCGGCGAAGACCCACAGCACGTCGGGGCTGACCCTGGCGATGAAGAACGTCTTTGGCATGGTCGGCGGCGAACGGGGACAGCTCCACCAGCAGATACACGAGAAGATCGCCGACCTGAGCCGCGCGGTGAAGGTGGACCTGACCATTCTCGATGCCACGCGCGTGATGTTCCGCGGCGGCCCGAACAGCCCGCGGCGGGCCGACGTGCACGACTCGCCCGAGCAGGCCCAGCGCATCGTGGCCGGCACCGACCCCGTGGCAGTGGACGCCTATGCGGCCAAGGAGCTCTTCGGGCGCGACCCGGCCGATGTGGGCTTCATCCGCCTCGGGGCGGAAGCCGGACTCGGCGAGATGAAGTTCGTTGTGAAGGAAGCGTGATGCGTGACCCGTGACGCGTGACGCGTGACCAGAGAGGACAGGCCAATTGCTGTCGTCCCTCCTGTCACGCGTCACGCGTCACGAGTCAGGGGAAACCCTTGAGCAGACTGCGCTGGCTCACCCAACTTGTCACATTCGTGGCCTTCGCCGCGCTTCTCTTGCACGCCGCCGCGCTGGTTGGGAGCGCCGTCGCTCCGCCCGACGTCGTGCTGCGGCTCAGCCCCCTGGCCGCGCTGGCCACGATGCTGGGAGCCAAGGCGTTCATCGCCCGCTACGTGCCGGCTCTTGTCCTCCTTGTGCTGGCCGTGGCGTTCGGGCGGTTCTTCTGCGGGTGGGTGTGTCCGCTCGGCAGCACGCTCGACGCCTGCGACCATGCGCTCACGGTGGCCCGGAAGGGGCGGAAGCCATCATTCTACGACGGCCGGCGGCTCAAGTACTACCTGCTGGCGTTCGTCCTCGTCGGCGCGGCGCTCGGCATCAGCGCCGCGGGATGGCTCGACCCGCTGAGCATAGCGACGCGGAGCTACGGCCTTGTCGTCGTGCCCTACGTCGGCTGGCTGGCGGAGGGCACGGGGCTGGCGCTCAAGGAGCTGCCCGGCGGCCCGCTGGGCGATTGGTGGCGGCGTGGCTCCCAGGCCGCGCTCGCGGACGGCGCGGTGCCCGTCTACCAGCAGCAGGCCGTCTTCGCGCTCATCCTGCTCGCGCTTGTGGGCCTCGGCGTGTGGTATCGCCGCTACTGGTGCCGCAACCTGTGCCCGCTCGGCGCGCTCCTGGGCCTCGCCTCGCTCAAGCCCCTCCTGCGCCGCTCCGTGAGCGAGGAGTGCATTTCGTGCCACAAGTGCGAGCGCGGCTGCCCAATGGGCTGCATCACGAACGATGGCAAGGGCACGCTCAGCGGCGAGTGCATTCTCTGCCTGCGGTGCCAGGACGCCTGCCCGGTGGACGCCATTCGCTTCCTCCGCCGCCGGCCGGCGGAGCAGGACGTTGCGGTGGACGTGACGAAGCGCGGCTTCCTGGCCACGATGGGCGCGACCGTGGCGGCGCTGCCCTTCCTCCGCATCAACCCCGCGCGGCACGCGGCGAAGGGGCGGCTGCCCCTGCTCCGCCCGCCCGGCGCGCGGCCGGAGGAGGAGTTCCTTGCGCGCTGCGTCCGCTGCGGCGAGTGCATGCGCGTGTGCCCCACAAGGGGGCTTCAGCCCGCCGCCTTCGAGGCGGGAATCGAGGGCCTCTGGGCGCCACAACTCGTCCCACGCATGGGCTACTGCGTCTACAAGTGCACATCCTGCGGCCAGGTGTGCCCGTCCGAGGCCATCGAGAAGCTGGCCTTCGAGGAGAAGCAGACCCGCGCCCTCGGCAAGGCGAAGTTCGACACCAGCCGCTGCATCCCCTGGCGCGGCCACGCCCGCTTCCAGGAGGGGCTGGCCGAATGGCAGGACTGCAATTGCGGGACGTGCGAGGAGGCCTGCCCCGTGCCGGGCAAGGCCATCCGCTACAACCGCTTCGTCGGCAAGGTGGGCGGGAAGGAAATCATCATTGACCGGCCCTACGTGGTCGAGGACCTGTGCGTGGGCTGCGGCTTCTGCGAGAATGTGTGTCCCGTGGCCGGCGACGCGGCCATCCGCGTCGAAGGCCCGGCCGGGGCGGCCAAGCTCGCCCCCGAAGAGAAGCCCCCCGAACCCGCCCCCAAGGCTACTGGGATTGACCCCAACCACGTCCTCGCCCCCAAGCTCGACGCCTGGGCGCGCGAGGGCGGGGTCCGCGTCTACGCCGGGCCGAACGGCTTATTCGAGTACATCAACGGCGCCGGCGACCCCTATCTCACCTACGCCTTCGTCCAGGTCGCCGCGGCGAAGTACAGGCAAGAGCGGATGGAGGTGAACGCCGATCTGTGGTATTTCAAGGCGCCGCCCGAGGCGTTCGGGGCCTACAGCCGCGACTGCTCGGGCGGCGCCCGCGCCGCCGAGAAGCTCGGCAACGCCGGCGCCAGCGGCGAGGGCGAGGCCTGGGCCTGGAGCGGCCCTCACTACCTCCACCTGGTGAGCCTGGGCAACCGCCCGGCCGTGCGCGACCACCTGGTGGGCCTCGCCAAGATCATCCTCGCGCGGATGCCGGAAGGGGAGCCGCGGCTGCCGCCCGTCGTGGCCGCGCTGCCGGCCGCGCTCCGCGAGCCGACCAGCGTGTGCTACTTCCACCACGAGCTGACGACGCCCGACGCCTTGCCCTCGGACCTCAGGGGGCCGAAGGGCCTGGCGCTGGCCGCAGGGATTCCCGCCGCCTTCGCCCGCTACGCCGAGGGCGGCAAGCCGAGCCACTGGATCGTCGTCGTCGAGTACCCCGCGCCGGCCGACGCCGAGGCCGCGCTCAAGCGCTGCATCGAGCTGCACTCCGCCGCGAAGGCCGCCGCGAAGGAGGGCGACGTGGCGCTCCTCGAGGTCGCGCCTGACTCCTTTGCCGCCTTCCTTCAAGCCGGCGCGCGCTTGGGCGTGGTTCTCAAAGCGCAATCCCTCGACGCGGCGAAGAAGGCCGTCGCCGAACTCCGCCAGTCCCTCGGCCGCTGACCCGGCCGCCTGGCGCCACCAAAGGAGTTCGTAGTGCGGCCTTCAGGCCGTATCGTGGGACGCGAAGATACGGGCTGAAGCCCGCACTACTAACCATGCGCACCGTCCACGGCCTCTTTGCACGATTGCCTGTTCTGGCGAGCCCAGTTGCCACGCTCGGGGCCTTCGATGGCGTCCACCGCGGCCACCAGCGCATCCTGGCCGAGACCGTCGCCTGGGCACGGGAGCTGGGCGGCCAGGCCATCGTCCTCACTTTCGACCCGCTCCCGAAGGCGGTCGTGGAGCCGGGGAGCGCCCTGTGCATCACGTCGCTGCCCCACCGGCTCGCCTTGATGGAGCGGTGGGGGCTGGATGTGGCCGTGGTCATCCCCTTCGATGCGGCCATCGCCGAGATGCCCGCCGAGCGCTTCGTCCGCGACGTGCTCCTCGGCTGGCTCGGCGCGCGGCACATCGTATTCGGCCACGACTCGACCTTCGGCCGCAAGGCCGAGGGCAACCTGGCGCTCCTCTGCCGCCTGGAGGCCGAGGGCCTCCTCGCCGTCCGCTCGCCCGCCCCCGTGCGGTGCCGGGGCGGCGTCATCTCCAGCACGGCCATCCGCCAGGCCATCGCCGCGGGCGACCTGCGGGCCGCGCGGGCCATGCTCGGCCGCCCATTCTCCCTACTGGGCACCGTCGTGCGCGGCGAGGGACGCGGCCGCTCGTTGGGCTTCCCCACGGCCAACCTCGACCTTCACCACGAGGCCATCCCGCCCGACGGCGTCTACGCCACCCTCGCCCATTTCCGTGGCGAAGTGCGCCCAGCGCTCACCTATGTGGGCCGCCGCCCCACGTTCGAGGCCGACGACGCGGCCACGAGCATCGAGGTCCACGTCATCGGCCTCGAGGCCGACCTCTACGGCCTGGACATCGAGGTCCGCTTCGTCCGCAGACTCCGCTGCGACCGCCGCTTCCCCTCCCCTGCCGCCCTCGTCGCCCAGATGGAGGCCGACCGCCGCGCCGCCCTCCGAGCCTGCCGCGTACACAGGAAAGGATGAACCCGATGCGTATGCCGACCTGGCCGATGAAGCGGTGGCTTGCCCTTTTCCTCGCGCTCGCCCTGCCATGGCCCGTGGCGCGCGCCCTCGACATCGAGAAGCCGCGAAACGTCATCCTCTTCGGCTGGGACGGCGCGCAGCGGGGCCACGTGCAGGAGTGCCTCGGCCGCGGCGAGCTGCCCACCCTCAAGGCCATCGCGGCCGAGGGCGTGATGATGGACGAAGAGGTGAAGGGCAAGACCGACACGAAGGCCGGCTGGAGCCAAATCCTCACGGGCTACAACCCGGACGTGACGGGCGTCTACAGCAACAGCCGCTACCGCGACGTGCCGAAGGGCCTGAGCATCTTCGAGCGCCTCAAGGAGCACTTCGGCAAGGACGCATTTGCCTGCGTCGCCGTCATCGGCAAGAAGGGCCACTGCGGCGAGATCAACCCCCCGAAGAAGATCAAGTTCGAGGAAGGCGTCGAGCCCGAGCCCCCCGTCAAGGCCAAGGCGAAGGCCAAGGCCAAAGGCAAGCAGCCCGGCGCAGGCAAGAACCCCCTGTGGCAGATCGTCGAGGAAGGCGGCGTGAAGTACCGCGTCTTCGGCGGCTCCCCCTACCACACCATGCACTTCGCCTGCGACGTGTGGGAGTTCGGCCTGATGAAGGACGAAAAGGTCGGCGCCCGCGCCATCGCGCTCCTCGACCAATACAAGGACAAGCCATTCTTCTTCTTCGTCCACTTCGCCGAGGTGGACCACAGCGGCCACAAGCACGGCGAGAACTCGAAGGAATACACCGACGCCCTCATCTCAAACGACACGTGGACGGGGAAGATCCTGGAGAAGCTGAAGGAGCTGAAGCTGGACGACAAGACGCTGGTCTACGTGACCCCCGACCACGGCTTCAACGAGGGCCAGAAGGGGCACTCCAACGCCCCGCACATCTTCCTGGCCACCAACGACAAGCGGTTGCAGAAGAGCCTGGCCCCCGCGACGCGCGCCGACGTGCCCGCGACCATCCTCGCCCGCTTCGGCCTCGACCTGGCCAAGCTCCAGCCCCCGCTGGCGGGAAGACCCCTGGTTGCGCGCTGAGCCCTTCCTGCGTGTTTCCTTCGGCAGCCCGCGAACGCGGGCGAGCCAGCCGTAGCCCAGGGTGACCGTAGGGAGCCCTGGGGGAGACGTCACCCCACCGTGAGAGCCCCCGAAGGGGGCGATTCAGCGGTCGTGAGACGCCCCCTTCGGGGGCTATCCCGGAGCGCACCGCAGCGTGTCATTCCGAGCGGAGCCCGCCCTATTCATGAAGAGGGCGGGCGAAGTCGAGGAATCTCTCTTCGCTCCGGGCGGGACGGAGAGATGCCTCGGCAAGCTCGGCATGACCAGGGAACGAGGGCGGCGCCTACTCGCTGAACTCCAGGATGTCGTAGTCCTCGAAGTGGTGGAAATCGAGCTTCGTGAGCGGGGCGGAGCTGGTGAGCTCCCGGCCCTCCTCGAGGTGGACTGAGTAGTCGTAGCGGCAGACGGCGAAGCGCCAGCAGTCGCCGAGCTGCGGCTTGGGGGCCGTGCCCTCGAATGCCTTCCACGGGATCGCCATCTCGAGAATCCACCCCTTGTCGCGGTCCTTCCAGTTGTTCAGCGTCCCGCTGATCGCCACGGCCACCTTCGCCCCGCAGTCCCAGTCCTTCCAGCGGTCAAGCGAGCCTGCGGCCAGGCGCCGCCCGAACAACAGGTCCAGGATGGTGCCGAGGGGCGTCACGTGAATCTCGTAGTACGCCGGCTCCACGTCGCTCGGCTTCAGGAACAGCTCCGCCACGTCGTCCTCCCACGTCCACGAGTCCCGCTCCTTCTTGATCCCGAAGACGTCGAAGTCCTCCATCACCATGCCTAGATAGAGGAACTCGTCGTCCCAGAGCAGTTGCGCGGAGCTTGGGTGCCGCGGCTTCTTGCCGTCGGGCGGGATGCGGAAGTCGTCGAGCATGTACGCCCGCTCCCACGCCGATTCGTCGAGCTTGCCGTCCACATTGATCTTCCCGACGGCTCTTCGGCAAGGCACGAGCCGCGCCTTCACCGTCTTGGCCCTCGGCGCCCCCGGAACACACCCCGTCACGAGCAGACCGACCACCGCAAGGCTCAACGCTCGACACCTCATCGGAGACTCCTTCAAATGGTGTTCCGTGGGCTACCGCGACAGGAGCCGCGTCAACTCCTCGCACCCGTCTCGGAGCGAGGGCGGGTCATCGGCCACCATGCGTGTGGGACACCGCCAAGCGAACTCGCGCACCGCCTCGCAGCAGCGGCTCTCCTTGCCCCTGAGGCGTGGGTACGAGTCGCTCTCATTCACCGTGTTGCCCCTCAGCCTGTGGATCCACGTCTCGATGTTGCGTCGCGGCACCAGCACGGCAATGCGTTCGGAGAGTTGTCGTCGCTCCTGCCCGCTTGCAGCCAGAGCGGCGTCCAACTCCTCCTTGCGTTCAGCAACGGTTCGGTTGTCCGCGTCGAGCATGGTCACCAGGGCGATGGACAGGTGCGGTTTCTTCCGCAAGGCTCTCACCTCGATGACGTGCTGCTGTCTGACCCAATGCTTCGCGTCGCCCTTTGGACTGTGCTGGACCTGGACCTCTCGGCGACCGACGCCCTTCTCGATCAGGTACCGGTAGAGGAACACTCGCTGCTGGAGGTCCTCGCACCGGACGATGACGGTGGTATAGCGCCTACTCATGGAGCCAGCCCCTGGCAACCAGGTCCGCGATCGCCAGCCCGCTGTCGTCCTCGGTGATCTCACGTGACCGCGTCGGTCCACCAGAAGGTCGCTCAAGCCAGCGTCCCGTCCCAACCGCCAGCGCGTTGATCAGCTCCGGATGATGGGAGATCAGCACGGTTTGGAATGCCTGACTTTGCGCCTTCTCGATCACCATATTGAGCCACGGTTGGATCTCCCTGAGCGCCAGGAAGTTCTCGGGCTCGTCCAGGCAGAGCGTGCATTCAGAACCCGCGCACTCAAGAAGCGTATAGAGGAGGAGGAGTACGCGCTCTCCGTCCGACAGTTCGTCAAACCGGCAGCTATAGGTAGCACCCCGCACGCCGGGGGCCTCCTCCAGGCCGAACTTGGCCACGAGCGCTTTGGTGTTATCTCCAAGACTGGGTAGGCTGAGGGTGTCGAGGCCGAGTACCACCTCCTTCAGCGCGGGCCGCAGTTTCGTCATCAGATCCAGATCCAGGGCCGCAACGTGCCGGAACCATGCCACGAAGTTGGATGCGTCCCAAGCCAACGTCGGGCTCTCCTTGTCGGCGACCGCGCCCATAGCCGCAGGGTTGAGCCGAGCCACAATCACCCGTTCCATCCGCCTCTTGAACGAGGTCAGGAGAGTGTTCTCCGGCCGCGGCTGGACCCAGGCCACGCCTGACCGACTCCAGTCGACAAGCAGCTCCGGCCCTGCGGTGTAGTTGTCCCGATAAAGCCGCGCACGGAGCTGCTCATCGTCGAGCCTCGATTCGAAGAGGTTGTGCCCGCCGTGCGTCAGCCTTTCCGACCTGACACGGCAGCGCTGTCGAGTGCGGTCATGCTGAATCTCGAGGTGGTATATGAACTCACCGATGGGCTCGGCCAAGACAAGCTCAAAGACCTGCGTATCCCGCGTTTCCCAGCGCGTGAGCGTTCCCGTGTGGAAGAGCTCATTCGCCGTCTTCTCCCCGCAGAGGAAGTCACGGACAGCATGCACGGCTTCGAAGACCGACGTCTTGCCGGAGCCGTTCGGTCCGAGCAGTAAGGTCAGTTCCCCCAACGGCAAGTCGAAGTTCACCAGGGTACGGAAGTTGTCTACGTAGGTCTTCCTCAGCATGTCCGTCTCCTCGGGTGGCACAGGCTTCGGCCGCTGCGGTGGCTCAGGTTCTCTCGCGTATATCATAGCGCCCGGCTCTACATCCGGCAAGCTATCATCCATGGACGGTACGCCAGAAACCCCGGAAGTCGCCCCTCTTTCCCCAGAGGGCCAATCCGTGGTGCTGAGCGCTGACCACCTCGCCCACATTGGCCGTGGCTTGACGGGTCGGGGGCTTTCGGCTACCATCTGGGGGTCCGGCCTGGCGGCACGCTGCCCAAGGAAGCTCCCCCGGAGGATGACTGGGATGCCGAAGAAGTACGGCTTCGCGCTCATTGGCTGTGGGGCCGTGGGCGCGCATCACGTGACGGCTATCTCGCAACTGCGCAACGCACGGCTCGTGGCCGTGTGTGATGTGTTCGAGGCGAGCGCGCTGCGCTGCGCCGAACGGGCCGGCGTGCCCTGGTTCACCGACTACCACGAGATGCTCGAACGCGACGACGTGGACATCGTGAACGTGTGCACGCCGTCGGGCCTGCACATGGAGCCCGCCCTGGCCGCGATGGCGTCGGGGAAGCATTGCGTGGTGGAGAAGCCGCTTG
>VGYV01000239.1 GCA_016872855.1 Planctomycetota bacterium | reverse complement strand
AGGCGAAGGACAACGACACAGTCTCCGGCCCCAAGGTCGGCCTCTCCGGCACCTTCTCGCTCCGCGTTGTTACCGAGGACGAGTTGCGTGCGGAACTCCTGCGCCGCGAGCAGGAGCAGCGCCTGGAGTTCGAGCGCATCCTCAACGACCAGGTGAAGCTCCTCGAAAACTCCCGCGCCCTCGAAGCCACGCTCAAGCGCGACCCCACCCTGGGCGCGAAGGACCGGGACATCCTGGCCGCCTCCGAGAAGCTCCAGCGCCTGGTGGGCGGCCGCGGCCTGGCCATCGCTGCCCAATTCGCCCAAATCCTCGCCGAGGTCGAGAACAACCGCATGGAACCCGACCCGCAGGTCGCCCGCGAGCGCCTCGGAGGCCGCATCATCGAGCCGCTCGAGCTGCTGGCTCGACGCGGCGTGCTCCAGGCGGCCGACCTGCTCGACGTGGCGCGCAAGGCCCTCCCGTCGAAGGACGGGCAGCCGAAGGACGAGAGCCTGGCCGCCCTGGCCGACGCCGCGAAGGAGCAAGACGAGCTTGTAAAATCCATGCGAGAAATCCTCCGCCATATGGTAAAATGGGAGGGATACCAGGAAGCCGTCAACCTCCTCCGCGAGGTCCTCAGGGCACAGAAGAACCTCAACGAGGAGACCATCAGGGAGCACCAGCGCCGGATCCAGAGGATCTTCGACTGATGGGCAGTTCGTAGTGCGGCCTTCAGGCCGTACCAGAATACGGGCTGAAGCCCGCACTACAAACCCACAAGGAGTGCTGCCATGAAACGCCTCGCTGCCGTGCTGATGGCTGTTGGCACCCTTGGACTCCACGCGCTCGCCGCCGAGCCGGCCACCAAGGAGAAGGAGGCCCCGCCCGCGGAGACGAAGCCGCTGAACTCGCCCCTCGGCATCCGCCAGGACGGCGTGCGCCAGATGGTGGCCGAGCTGGAGCAGAAGTTCGCACGCCTCGCCGAAGTCCTCAAGGCCAACGAACCCGAGCAGGCCGCCAAGCTCCTTCGCGCACTCCAGGAGTCCAAGGAGGCCCTCATCGAGCGCCACATGGCCAAGATCGTGGCCCTGCTCGACAAGGGCGACCTCGACGGCGCCCGAAAGGCCCAGGACCTGGTGATGCAGGACCTCATGCGCCTCATCGAGGTCCTCACGGCGGACGACAAGGATGAGATTCAGAAGCGGATCGAGCAGCTCGAGGCCTGGAGGAAGGAAATCCGCCAGATCATCGAGAAGGAGACCGGCGAGAAGCGCGAGAGCGAGAAGATCGCCAACAAGGATGAGGTTCTCAAGAAGCTCGACGAGCGCATCCGCGAGCTCGAGGGCCTCGTCGGCAAGGAGAAGGACATCCTGGCCAAGACCGGCGCGGCCAGCAGTCAGGACCTCCAGGGCCTCGGCCGCATCGCCTCCGAGCAGAAGGACGTCCGCGAGGCCACCGAGCGCGTGGTCAAGGACATCGCGGCCGAAGCCGGCGGCCAGCCCGGCTCGCAGCCAGGTAGCCCCCAGAGCCAAGGTGGGTCCCAGAGCCAGGGCGGGTCCCAGAGCGGTTCTCAAGGTGGGTCGCAGAGCGGCTCTCAGGGCGGATCACAAGGTGGTTCTCAGGGCGGCCAGCAGGGCGGCGAGCCAGGCCAGCAGGCCCTCGGCCGCGCCGTGGCCAGCCAGAAGGGGGCCGAGGAGAACCTCGTCCGCGGCGCACGAAAGGCCGCCGAGGGCAACGAACGCGACGCCGTCGCTCGCCTCCAGGAGGCGGTGGACGAGTTGAAGAAGGAGCGCGACCGCCTGGCCAAGCTGCCCGAGGACCACTTCAAGAAGCTCGCGGAGCGCCAGGACCGCATCGCTGACGAGACGCAGAAGCTCGCCCGCAGCATGGACCAGGCCAACCAGGGCGGGTCCCAAGGCGGCTCTCAGGGCGGCTCGCAGGGTGGCTCGCAAGGGGGCTCTCAAGGCGGGTCGCAGGGCGGTTCTCAGGGTGGTTCCCAGGGCGGCTCCCAAGGGGGTTCACAGGGTGGGTCGCAAGGCGGCTCCCAGGGCGGCAACCAGGGCCAGCAGCAGCCGGGCCAGGAAAATGTCCAGCGCGCCCAGCAATCCATGCAGCGGGCGTCCGGCGATCACCGCAAGCAGGACCCGAAGAGCGCCGCTCAGAACCAGCGGCAGGCGATTGACGACCTCGAGCGGGCGATGCAGGAGATCGAGAAGGCCCTCGCCCAGCTCCGCGAGGAGGAGCGCGAGGAAATCCTCGCCGCCCTCGAGGCCCGCTTCCGCGAGATTCTCGAACGCCACAAGCCGATCACCCTTTCCACCATTGACCTGGAGACGGCACGCGGCAAGCGCGACTGGACCCGCACCGACCGGCTCCGCCTGGCCGACATCACGGACGAGGAGGGCAAGCTCGCCGTCCTCACCCAGAAGGCCCTCGACATGCTGGTCGAGGACGGCACGACCGTCATCTTCCCCCAGATCGTCTCCCAGCTCCGCGACGACATGCGAAGCGTCCAACACCTCCTCAGCCGCGAGCAAACCGGGAAATACACCCAGGAACTCGAACGCGAGATCGAGCAGACCCTCGAGGAGCTCATCGCCGCCCTCGAGCGCGCCCGCAAAGAACAGCAGCAGCAACAGCAGCAGTCCCAGAGCCAGCCGTCCCAGCCCCAGCTTCAGCCGCTCGTGCCCAGTTCGGCGGAACTCAAGCTCCTCAAGTCGGCCCAGCTCCGCGTGAACAAGCGCACGCAGGCATTCGACCGGGCGCGGCCCGAGGGCCCGCTCGATGCCCTGATGAAGAGCCACCTCGACAAGATCACCCAGCGCCAGGCCGAAGTGGCCAAGATGACCCAGGAGATGATCGAGCGTTGACCCTTCGCCTTCTTCCTCTATGGGGGTGCCGAAGATGAAGACGCTTCCCGTGTTCGTCGCGTGGTTGGCGGCCCTCTCGTTCGCCGGCGAGGCCAAGGAGAAGGCCAAGGAGGCCAAGCCCGACGCCAAGCCGCCCGCGGCCGCCCCAGAGAAGCCCGCCGCCGAGGAGAGCCAGGTCCAGCGCATCACCCTGGACGACGAGGGCGTGCTCACCTACAGCCTCTGCCTGCCCAAGGCCTTCGACGCCGCGAAGCGCTACCCCGTCCTCTACGGCTTCTCGGCCACGGACAACGACGGCGAGCTTTCCGCCAAGCGCTGGGCGCCCCTTGCCAATCAGTTCGGCTGGGCCATCGCCTGGTGCAATCGCGGCGTCACCGACACGCCGAAGCTGGACGACATCAAGCCCCTCTGGGACGCGGTGATGGCGAGCGTGGAGAAGAAGCTGCGTGCCCACCCCCGCCGCTCCTACGCGGCTGGTTTCGGCGGCGGAGCGAGGGCGGCGGTGGCCCTGGCGCGCAGCTATCCCGCTAAGTTCGCCGGCGTCTTCGCCGACGGCGCCTTCGAGGTCGCCGCGCCCGCCGAGCACCCGAAGCACATCGCCGTCTTCGCCACCACCACCCGCATGAACCCCAACGCCCGGGAGCTGTTCAAGGCGAGCGCCGACTGCCAGGAGAAGGGGGTCCCCTTCCAACTCAAGCCCTTCGACGCCCGCCAGCCCGAGCCGGCCCCCGCCCGCATCCTGGAAGAGGGCGCCAAGTGGATGAGCAAGCTCTGGTTCGTCCACCAGGACGACGATACGCCCGAGGCCCGCAAGGAGCGCCTCGCCGCCGCCACCGAGAGCTACAACGAGGTCCGAAAGCTCATCAAGGAGGACGACCGCCCAGCCGCCTACACCCGGGCGCTCGAGTTCCGCGAGACCTTCCAGAACACGACCGACGACGCGCTGAAGGCCCTCATCGCCGAGGCCGCCGCCCTCATCGCCGACCTCGAGAAGGACCCCGCCGTCGCCGGGATGAAGCTCTACAAGCCCCCCATGCCCGCCGACGTTGTGGCCGCCTTCCTCAAGGCCATCGAGGCCGACGCCAAGCTGCCCGAGCCGGCCCGCGCCGCCGCCAAGCGCCACCTCGACCTGGCGAAGGGCGACCCCGCGCAACTCCCCGACGCCCTCGCTGCCGCCGTCGCCGAGCTTTACCCAAAGCTCAGGGAGGCCCTCAACGCGCTGAACGACGAGGACACGAAGAAGGCGTCCGCCATCCTCGCAGAGCTGGCCAAATCCCCCGACCCCTATCTGGCGGCCCACGCCGCCTACTTCGACGGCCGGGCGCGCGTGATTGATGAGGACTACGAGGCCGCCCTCCCGCTTCTCTCGAAGGTCGCAGGCGAATGGCTCGACCGCACGCTCTACGGCGGCGACAGCCTGTTCCTCGTCGGCATCTGCCAGACGGCCCTCCTCCGCCGCGAGGCCGCGCTCCGCGTCTTCCGCGACTTCGTGAAGCTCTATCCCGACGCCCCCGAGCGCATGCGCATCGGCGCCGACCACGTGGTGCGCACCATCCAGGCCCTCGAAGAGGGCTCGCTCGACGACGTGCAGACCCGCATGGTGGACTCCCGCCGCCGCCTCCACCTCGAACGCTCGGGCAAGCCGACCCAGGAGCGGCAGGAGCGCATCATCGCCATGCTCGACAAGCTGATCAAGGAGGCGGAGGACCGCGAGCAACAGGGCGGCGGGGGAGGTGGGTGAGGGGGCGGGGGTCGCGGGGGCCAGGGTGGCCCCCCAAGCGGTAATCAGCAGCCCTCCGGTCCCGCCAGCCAGTCCTCCGTCTCACCAGGCCAGGGCCGCATCGGCGCCCTCGGCCGCCTCGCACGCGGCCGCGCCGACGAGGTGTGGGGCAACGCCCGCGCGCGCGAGCGCCAGGAGGTCCTCAACGTCCTCAAAGCCAAGTTCCCCGAGCGCTACCGCGAGCTGCTCGAACAGTACTACAAGAGCCTTCAGGAAGGCGAGCGCTAGGTCACTCTTGTTGCGGACAGCCAGGACTGCCTGAAGGCGGGACTCCGAACATGGGCAGCCACCCGTTTGGAGTCCTGCCTTTAGGCAGTCCTCGCCTCGACGGGCAGGACCGCTAAGTACAGCCCCCCGCAAGTAGGGGGACAAGATCGGAGTCCCGAAGGGACAACAGTGGGTTGCCGGCGGCTTCAGCCGCCGGATTGTGGCGCACCCACGGCCCAGTCCCGAAGGGACGGCAGTGCGCCGGGCCGTGGGGACCGCTCTTTTCTGCCGTCCCTTCGGGACTGGCTGGTTCTAACGCCTGGGTCCGGCGGCTGAAGCCGCCGGCAACCCGCTGAGCTCCCTTTGGGAGCAGCGAACCAGAGTTTGAGCGAGTTTGTCCCCCTATTTGTGGGGGGCTGTGCCAAGCGTCCGAGGTTCCCTGCACTATGTGCCGTACCGCGGGTGTCTCTCTGAAGGCTTTCGCAGCGGCCTGCGCCTTGGCCGCTGTTGCAGGCCAGGCCGCCGACCGGCTCGTCCTCCTCGACGGCACAGCCGTCCAGGACACGGTAGCGGCCATTGACGCCCAGGGGGCGGTCCGCTGCCAGGGGCGACCGCAGCCGCTCGACCTTATGGGCCTCCGCCGCATCGAGCGCGCCGACGCCCCCTCACCCGCTCCCGCGCCCTGCGACGTGTTTCTCAACGGCGGCGGTGTCCTCCGAGCGCAGAGCGTCGCCTTCGACAGCCAATTCTTCACCCTCAAGTGGGCGGACGCCGACAGCCTGACCCTCCCTCTCGCCCTCGTGCGCGCCGTGCGGCTCGGCACCCTGCCGGGGCCGGTGCCCCCCGCCTTCGAGGCCAGCATCGCCGAGGAAGAGAGCCGCCTCGACGAGCTCTTCGCCATCTCCGAGGGCACGGTGCAGGCGGTCCGCGGCGGCCTCCAGGCCATCGGGGCCGACGAGGTGCGCTTCATCTGGAACGACGCCGAGCGCAAGATTCCCCGCGCCAAGGTCTACGGCCTCGTCCTCGCCCACAAGGCCGAGCAGCGCAACCACATCGGCGAGTGCCTCGTCCACCTCAAGGACGGCTCCTCACTCTGGGCCATCGTGAAGAAGCTGGAGAACGGCCGCCTCGACCTCCAGGTGGCAGGCAAGGTGGACCTGGCCCGCCCGTGGGACGCCGTGTGGCGGCTGGACGTGCGGAGCACCCGCTGCGCCTTCCTCTCGGACCTCGATCCCATCGAGGCCGTGGAGGAGCCGCTTGTGACCTATGCCGGCCCGTGGCGGCGCGACCGCAACGTCCTCGGCCAGCCCCTCACCCTGGGCAAGACCGTGTTCGAGAAGGGCCTGGGCGTCCACTCCCGCTGCCGCCTCAGTTTCGCCCTCGACGGTCGCTTCGACCTCTTCGCCGCCACAATCGGCATTGACGCCACCGCCGGCGGCAAGGGCGACTGCGTGTTCGTGGTCCTGGCCGACGGCAAGGAGCTCTTCCGCAAGCAGATGCGCGGCGCCGACCCGCCCGCGAACGTCGCCGTGAAGGTCACGGGCGCCCAGCGCCTCACGCTGCTCGTGGACTGGGGCGACGACCTCGACCTGGCCGACCGCGCCAACTGGTGCGACGCGCGGGTGATTCGGGAGGGGAGATGAGCAAGCCACAGATGGCCACAGCCATGCGCACGCGATCCTCCCGTCCCTTAGGTCCCTTGGGTCCCTTGGGTCCCTTTGGCGTCAGGGGAAAGGGACCCAAGGGACAAAAGGGACCCAAGGGACCTGAGGGACGGGGGCCTCTTCCTCTCGGGCGTCGCCGGCTGACGCCGCTCGCCGCGCTCCTGTGCATGGCCGCACTGGCCTCTGCCGCGGCCCCGCCCCTCTCCCCCGAGGAGCTGGCCCGCGTCAAGGCCGCCGAGGCGGCGCGAGTCCAGGCCGTCCAGAGCGTCTACGGCGCCGTCGTCGCCGTCTACGGCCCCGCGACCGACCGCGGGGGCGGCTCGGGCGTGCTCTACGACGACCAGGGTTTCGCTCTCACCAACCACCACGTCGTCCGCGCCGCTGGCCGCGCAGGCAAGGCCGGCCTCGCCGACGGCCAGGCCTACGACTGGGACATGATCGGCACCGACCCCGGCGGCGACGTGGCGGTCATCCGCCTCAAGGGCAAGCCAAAGTTCCCCTTCGCCCCTCTCGGCGATTCGCGGGCCGTCCGCGTCGGCGATTGGGCTATGGCGATGGGCAACCCCTTCGCTCTGGCCGAGGACTTCGCCCCCACCGTGACCCTCGGCATCGTGAGCGGCATCGAGCGCTTCCAGCCCGGCGAGGGCGGCGGCCGCACGCTCGTCTACGGCAATTGCATCCAGTTCGACACCTCGATCAACCCCGGCAACTCGGGCGGCCCGCTCTTCAACCTCGCGGGCCAGGTCATCGGCATCAACGGCCGCGGCTCCTTCGAGGAACGCGGCCGCGTCAACGTCGGCGTCGGTTACGCCATCTCCATCGAGCAGATCAAGAACTTCCTCCCCGACCTCCTGGCCACGCGGGTCTGCCAGCACGCCACCCTCGACGCCACGTTCCGCGACGACGCGGGCAAGGTGATCTGCGACGCCATCAACGAGGACGCCGCCGTGGCCAAGCTCGGCCTGGGCCTCGGCGACCAGCTCCTCGCCTTCGACGGCGTCCGCATCCGCACGGCCAACCAGTACCTCAACCTCATCACCACCTACCCCGCCGAATGGCCGGCCTCCGTCACCTTCCGAGTAGCCCGCCGCTCCGCGGCGGAATCTGCCGCGACGGAGTCGCGGCCTACTTCGCCGAACGCCGGCGACGAGCGAACCGTCTGGCTCCGCCTCCGCGCACTCCCCTACGGCCAGATGCCCCAGCGCCAGCCCGACATCCGCCGGGTCCCCATGCCGAAGTCCAAGGAAGCGGAGAAAGGCGGGGAGAAAGAGAAGGCGGCTGACCCGAAGGAGAAGGCCAAGGCCGTCCCGCCGCGGCCCGAGTTCGAGCCTGGCAAGATCATGAGCAAGGATCTCAACCGCCAGGAGTGCGAGCGCCTCCTCCGCCGCTGGAACGCCTTCCGTGTTGGTGGCACAGGCGTCCCGACTGTGGCGGTTCGCTCCGAAGAGAACGTGCTCGTGGATGGCAAACCCGTTGGCCGCCGCCGCGTGTTGCGCGCCGCCGACGGCCGCTTCCGCGTGGATGTGCTCGAAGGCTACAACGACCTGCCGAAGGGCTACGCCTGGGCCTTCGACGGCAAGACCTTCTGGCATCAGGCGCCCGGCAAGCCGGCCGAGAGGAAGAGCGAGGCCGATTCGGGCAAGGACGCCGAGGTGGCCCTCGCCCGCGCGCTGGCCGCCTTCGGCCAGGAGAAGCCCCTCGACGCCTTTGCCGCCGTCGAACTGGAGAGCGGCGATAGGGCGGGTGGCGAGCGGGCCTTCCGCCTGCGCGTGGAGGACAAGGCGGGCAACAAGCTCCTCTTCTGGTTCGCCCTGTTCGGTGACGAATGGCCCGCCGCCCGCCTCCTCAAAGCCGCCGTGGACTCCCCGCAGAAGGGCGCCGACGGGGCCTGGGTGTTCAGCGACCACGGCCTCGTCGCGGGCGTGCGGGTGCCACACCGCACTTGCCGCGTCGTCGGACTCGACGAGCGGGTCGTACTGGAGAGCGTCGTGACGTCCGCCGAGGCCGTGGCCAAGCCCGAAGACAACGCCTTCCTCCCTGTGGCGGGCGGCCAATGAGGATGCCCCACCAACAGCGCGAGCTCTGTGTCGCACACCAAAGCAGCCCGCCCAACGGCGGGCGACAGGTGGTAGCCACGGGCGTGAGCCCGTGGGACGCCGTTCCCGCCCCCGGCTCAGCCCCCGCAGGGGGCGGCAGAGACCAGGGGAAGTGCGCGCGCCGCGGATTCTCCTTCTGCCGCCCCCTGCGGGGGCTGGGCCGCTTGCGCCCCGGCGATCCACGGGCTTACGCCCGTGGCTATCTTCTGACGCCCTTGCGGGCTCGCGTTCAGACCATCGGGAAGCTGCCCCCAGTCGCCGCGGGCATGCTCCTCTGCACCTTTGCTGCCGTCGCGTGGGCCGGCGAGGCGACGGGCACGCTGGCCTTCCGCGACGCAATGGACTACGCGCAGAAGCGTTGCGTCCGTCTCTACGGCGGCGGGGCGGGGCGCGAGCACGGCTATGCCACGGGCCTCCTCGTGTCGCCCGACGGGCTGATCCTCACCGCCCAGGGCATCTACCTGGGGAGCGACTCGCTCCGCGTCGTCCTGCCCGACGGCCGCCGCTGCGAGGCCACCGAGGTCCGCCGCAGCGAGAAGCTCCAGGCCGCACTCCTCAAGGTCGAGGCCAAGACCCCCCTCTACTTCAACCTGGCGGATGAGGCCAAGGTGGACCAGGGCGACTGGGTGTTCGCCGTGAGCAACACCTTCAACGTCTCATCCTCCAACGAGGAGCCGCTCTCGGTCAATCTCGGCATCGTGTCGGTCCGAGCCGAGATGGAGGCCCGCCACCGCACGCAGGATGTGCCCTACGAGGGCGACATCCTGCTGGTGGACGCGGTGACGAGCAACCCCGGCGGCCCGGGCGGCGCCGTGTGCACGCTCGATGGCAAGCTCGTCGGTATGATCGGCAAGCTCTTCCAGAGCGTGAACACCCGCACACGCATCAACTACGCCGTGCCCGTGGACATGCTCCGCCGCTTCGTCGAGGGCAAGGACGACAAGGAGGAGTCGCCGCCGCCCAGGGAGACCGATGAGCCGAGGCCGGCCGGCGGCGGGGCCTATGTCGGCATCCGCCTCTTCAAGCTGAGCGGCGACAAGGCGCCCGCCTACGTGGACGGCGTGGCCCCCGGCTCCCCCGCCCAGGCCGCAGGCGTCCGCAAGGACGACCTCGTCCTCTCCATCGGCCAGGAAGTGGTCCGCAACTGCCGCGAGTACGACGAGGCCGTGGCCGGCCTCAAGCCGGGCCGAGAGGTCCGCCTCACGCTCAAGCGCGGCATGGCCATCCTCGCCGTCACCCTCACCCCCGCAGCGCCGGAGGGCAGGAAATGACCTCCTTCTGGGTTCGGAGTCCTGCCTTCAGGCAGTCCTCAGTTCGGAGTCCTGCCTTTAGGCAGTCTTCAGTTCGGAGTCCTGCCTTTAGGCAGTCTTCAGTTCGGAGTCCTGCCTTTAGGCAGTCTTCAGTTCGGAGTCCTGCCTTTAGGCAGTCTTGCTCCCGCGGAGGCGCGGCGGCCACCCAGGACTGCCTGAAGGCAGGACTCCAAACCAGGATTCCCTTGCTGTTGCGCGTTCTGCTCCCGTGCGCGGCGGCCCTCCTCAGCGGGCTCCCCCTTCGGGCAGCCGAACCCGAGGCCGACCCGCGCCTCGTCTCCAAGGCGTTCCGGGCCGCGGCGGCCAAGGTGCTGCCCTCGCTCGTGACCATCGAGAGCTATGGCGGCGTCGTTCCCACCCCGCCGGCGCCCAAGGCCAAGGGCGGCCCGGGGCCGCGCCGCAGAATGGGACCCGTCAGCAAGCCGGGCGAGGGGCCGACCACCGGCGTCGTCATCTCACCCGACGGCTTCATCGTCACCAGCACGTTCAACTTCCTCCGCCAACCCCCCATCATCACGGTCGTGCTCCAGGACGGCTCGCGCCACGTGGCCAAGCTGTGCGGGCGGGACGAGACGCGCGGCCTGTGCGTCCTGAAGCTCGAAGGGGTGAGGGACCTGCCCGTGCCCGTCTTCGCCCCGCGCGGCGAGCTGAAGGTGGGCCAGTGGGTCGTCTCGATGGGCGTCGGCTACGGCGGCGACGCCCCCGCCCTCTCCGCCGGCATCATCAGCGCCCTCGAACGCTTCTCGGGCAAAGCCATCCAGACCGACGCCAATCTCTCCCCCGCCAACTACGGCGGGCCGCTGGTGGACATCGAGGGCCGCGTGGCCGGCATCGCCGTCCCGCTTGCCCCAGGCGGCGGGGCGGCAGGCGAGGGGGTCCAGTGGTACGACTCCGGCATCGGCTTCGCCGTCCCTCTCTCCGACATCGAGCCGCTCATCGCCCGCCTCAAGAAGGGCGAGGTGCTTCGCCCGGGCAAGCTCGGCATCATGCCCCAGCCAGGCTCCGCCCCAGGCGGCGGCGTCGCCGTGCAGGACGTCCAGAAGGACTCCCCCGCCCAGAAGGCGGGCATCCAGGCGAAGGACGTGATTCTAGCCATAGGCGACAAGCCCGTCCGCGACCTCCTGGCCCTCCGCACGCTCCTCGGTCGCTACATTGCCGGCGACGCCGTATCCATCAAGTTCCGCCGCGACAAGGAGGAGAGGACTGCCTCCGTCACCCTCGACGCCGGCGCCGAGCAGTTCCCGCAGCCCAACCCGCTGATTCCCGACCATCATCCCCCCGCCCCCAAGCAGCCGTGAGGGATAGGGCCGATGGAAGGCGCGAGTTGCGGGGCCGACGACGGATCGGCCGGATCGGTCGGATCAGTCGGATCCGTCCGATGTTCTCTGGCGTGGCCATTGACATCAAGGAGGTATGTTGCCATGTCGAAGCAGAGTCTGCGGCTTTGCGTCGCGACGTTGGCTCTTGGGCTCGGCGCGGCCTTCGCCGCCACCCCCGGCGAGGAGCTGAAGCCCTTCGTGGGCGACGAGGCGTTGGCGAAGATTCAGGCCGCGGCGCCCGACAAGGCGGCCGCCAAGCCCGAGAAGCCACGCAAGCTGCTCGTCTTCACCGAGGCCGCCCGCGACCTCGATGCCGCGAAGAAGAACCAGGGGATGAAGTTCGTCCCCCACCCCTCCGCCCCCCACTGCGCCCTGGCCGTCCAGGCCATCGGCGCGA
>VGYV01000238.1 GCA_016872855.1 Planctomycetota bacterium | reverse complement strand
GCTCCACCGGATTGGGAAACCGGTCTCCGACGATGAGCCGTCACGACGCGGGCCGCGCCACTCGGGCCACTCCTCGGCCGCCACCCACGGGGCCAGCCATGCGACGAGGGCTGCAAAGATGGCTGCCCGACGGACCATTGCTCCTCCTTGTGGAGTCACCGAAGGCGGGCGAGGGGGTAGCTGTCGAGGAGGTATCCGACGCGGGTCAGCTCCTGCTTGCGCCAGGCCCGGGCGATCAGGTCGAGCGTGGCGCGGGCCGTGGCCACGACCTCGGCGCTCGCCGTGCTGTTGGCGACGAGGCTCTTGGCCGACTCGAGACGCTGTGCCAGGCGGCTGCGCGCGGATTCGGGCACGGCGCATGCGGCATAGTGGATGGCCGCGCCCGCTGTGAGGGTGCGGTACGAGCGAAGCTCATAGGGGGCCAGCTTCACCTGGAGCAATGCC
Source organism: Planctomycetota bacterium (assembly GCA_016872855.1). Lineage (GTDB taxonomy): Bacteria > Planctomycetota > PUPC01 > DSUN01 > DSUN01 > DSUN01. The sequence continues at coordinate 11,227 of VGYV01000238.1, read as the reverse complement.
CCTGTGACCAGTTGCGTGGCCGTGGGCTCCTCCGGGAGCGGCCCCTCGTCGTCGGGCAGCGCGTGCTCGCTCACGAAGTCCTTGGGGAGTGCCGCGGGCAGCCGCTGGTCCTTGACGCGGGGGAGGTCCACCTCCTTGCCCTCGGCAAGGTCGCGCAGCTTCACGGCCTTGTCGGAGAAGGCGAGGGACACGTCCACGGGGAAGCTGGCGCGGTTGACCAGGTAGAAGACGTGGCCTGCGCCCGTGTGCAGCTCGCGGATGCAGGCGGGGTCGGACATCCCGAGGACGGTCAGGAACGGCTCCTGTGGCAGGGCGCAGAAGGCGCGCGCGAACTCGGCGACGTGCGCCTCGTGTCCGAGGGTAGCCAGGGAGCTGCCCCCCGCGGTGATGCTCAAGGCGTCCATCTCGGCGACCGCGTGGGCATAGGGCTCGAGGAAGCGCCGCCCCGCGGGCGCCGGGTGCGATGCCCTGGCCGGGTGCTCCTGCCACCAGAAGCCCGGCACGGGGCGGAGCGCGCCGATGGAGGACTCGAGCGGGCGGCAGGAGCACGCCACGGCCGTGCGGGGCAACCCGATGAGTGGAGCACACCCCTCGCTCAGGAACGCCAAGTCGCGCGCCGCGGCAGGGTGCGGGTTCGGGCCTCCGGAGTCGAAGCGATAGGCCAGGTACTTGTCGTCGGTGGGGTGGGCGACGCGGCGGATGACCAGGTTCGCCGGGCGGTCCTTCAGGAGCGAGGTGTCGAGGCCCGCCTCGCGGTACAGCACGTCCAGCGTCGCCGTTCGGTTGGCCCAGGCGGTCAGGTTCAGCAAGGGGAACCCGCTCAGGGCGTCGGGCAGCCCGACCGTGAGGTAGAGCTTGAGGGCGGGCCGCTTGCTCTGGACGCGGCTGGCCAGGTCCACGTAGAACTGGCGCAGTCGGCGGCAGCGGAAGTTGACCCACTGGTCGCACTTGTTGGCCAGGAGCCACCTGGCGCGCTCGGAGAAGCGGGTGGGGCCGGCCATTCCGCCGGGCGCCTCGACGCCGGCTTCTCGGAGGAACTGGTCGAAGGTCTCATCGTCATATCCTGCCTGGATGGAGCCAAACCAGGCGGACTGTCCTGGTCCGAGCCTGACCGAGACGCCGGCGAGTGCAGGGGACTTGCCATAGCGCTCGACGACCTCGGAGACGCGCTCCAGGAGCGCGTCGCGGACAGCCGGGTGCAGGGGGTTGTAGCGCGGCGGCCCGCCCGGGCCGCCGGGCGAAAGCGTGTCGTCCCAAAGCACCATGCGGGCGCTCTTGCGGCCGGCGACGACGGACTCTGCGTCGTCGCCGCCGAATGCCTTTGAGAGAGCGGCCATGTCGTCGAACACAATCTCGGGGAGGAACTGGATGCCGCGCCGCTCGCAGAGGTAGAGGACGTACTCGATCCAGTCGGTGCAGTGGTGTTGGGCGCCGGCCCCGGGGCGGAAGTCCTCCCCTTCCACGGGATAGAGGGTGCCCCAGCGCCAGGCGACGGGGTAGGAGAGGAGGTTCTGGCCGGCGGCTGCGGCGCAGTCCACGAGCCGGCGGAAGCTCTCGTAGACCTCGGGCGGGGCGGTCCCTGTCGCCCCGAATTGGAGAGGGACGGCGGGGTCGTCCCAGTGCACGCCGATGGTTCGGCGTCGCTCCTCGGGGCGCCCGGCGGCCGGCGGGCCTGCCGCGAGCTCGGCCTCCCGGACGACGACGCTTGCGCAAGCGGCGGGCCGCCCCGCAAGGAGCGTGCGGAACACCAGCGCGTTCTCCCGCTCACGCGGCCAGAAGTAGATGGGCAACTCCACCAGCCTCGGGTCCGCCGCGTCAGGCTCCTCGACCAGGTAGCCCGTGGCGACGTCCTGGGACGCCGGGTAGCGTCGGGACGTGATGATGATCTCGGCGCTGCGCACGCGGTCGGCCGGGTAGCTGACGACAGCGACATGGGGCACACCCGTCCGCTCGACGCGGAAGCGGTAGGCGAAGCGAGCGTCGGGGTAGGCTCCGGCCTCTCGGTAGTCGCCCAGAGAGCCTCGCACGATGCGCGCGCCGCCCGACTCGCAGAAGGCGTCCGGGGTGCTGCGCTTCGCGCACTCGATGGTCTCCACGTGCGTGCCGCGCTTCCGCGCCGTGGCGTCCGGCCCCGCCGCTCCCGTCTTCGGGTCCACGACGAGGAGGTGGGCGCGCGGGCAGGAGACCCGGCCGGCGCAACTCGTCGTGACCTCGTACAGCCCGGGCGAGGCCAAGTGCTCCGCCGTGAGCGGCAGGCGGAAGCTCGCCCAGGCGTGCGGCGCCACCTCCAGGGGGCCTTGGACGCTGTGGACCTCCTTGCCTTCGGGGTTCAGGACCTGCAATGTGAGCCTGGCCTGGACCTGCTCGGGGCTGGTATTGTAGAAGCGGGCCGCCAACTCGCCGCGCCCATTGCCGGCAATGGGCACCCGGCCGCTCTCGTGGAGCGTGCGGTCGAGCACCATGACGAGGGGGAGGAGGAACTGGGACGCCTGCTTCTGCACCTCCTCGGGGCTGAGGGGCGCATCGTAGACTCGCAGGTCGTCAAGCAATGCGTCGGCAGGGCTTCTCCCGTCGAGTGAGCCGACGCGGAGCTGCTTGGGCGCCTCCGCGGCCCACGCGGCCTGCCGCGCGCTGGCGCGCCCGACCTCGCGGCCGTTGACGTAGAAGGTCACGCGGTCACCGCGGCGCCAGGACGCAGCGAAGTGATACCAGTCCCCCTCGTCCCAGCGGTCGAGCTTCTCCTCGATCCGCAGGGGCCACAGGCCGAAGGCGCAGTGGTTGGCCCCGTCGCGGTAGAGCCAGAGAGCGAACGAGCCGGGCGCGTGCTGCGCGGGGCCGGCGGCGAAGAAGTCGTCGCCCAGGAGCACGCGCTGGAGCGCGCGCCTCTCGGGGAGGGACCGCGCCCAGACGGTGAACGCCCCTGCGTCCTTCGACAGGTTCTTGTCGAGGTTGTAGGCGAGCTTCAGCCCCGTCGTGGCAGCGAGGGCCTGGCCCAGGAGGCCGGTGCCGAACTGCGTTGCCTCGGCGACAAGGGGGCGAGGGCTTCCGGCCGCCGTCTGGGCTTCCGCCAGATTGTCGAAGGGCGCGTGCAGGCTCAGGCGCGGCGCCTTCGGTGGCACAGGCGTCCCGTCTGTGACGTTGGGGCGCGCGGGGGCGTTCTTCGCGGCAAGGTTGCGGATGAACGCCAGCTCGACCTCCGTGGGGGTGAGGGCGCGGTCATAGAGGCGGAATTCGTCGAACAAGCCGTCCGAGCGCTGCGCCCCATAGCGGTCCGCCCCGATGTAGAGCAGATCCGACGGAGGCAGCCGCCAAGTGAGCGCCAGCTCCCCCGCCTGCTCCCCGTCCAGGAAGAGGCGGATCGCCGACGAGCTATCCCACGTGGCGACGACGTGGCGCCAGGTCTCCGGCTTCCAGCGGCGGATGGGCGCGGCCACGCCAACCGCCCGCTCGCCCTGCCAGCCGAAGACGAGGGAGCCGCGCTCGATGCCAAGCCAGAAGTGGCCGACGGCGCCGCTCGGCTTCTCATCCGTCACCAGGGTCCGCGTCGCCTCCTGCGCCTTCTGGTCCCCCGGGTTCCACACGGGCATGTACCAGAACTCGATGCTGCCCTTGGCCTTGTCGAGCAGGCCGCGGCATGGGATGACGAGGCCGGAGGGATAGCGATCGGAGCCGAGCTCAGCGCCCTGCGCCTTGACGCCGGGCCGGTAGGCAGCGTAGAGGTAGGAGGGAGCGGTCCGCCCGTCGGCCGCGAACGCGATGTCGAGCGTGCCGTCGAAGGGAATATGGAGCAGCACCTGGGGCGGCGGTGGCACAGGCGTCCCGCCTGTGGGCGTGCCCGCCCGGCCGCAGGCCAGGGCCGCCGCCAGGATCAACCCCACCTTGGCGGTCCGCATGCAGTGCGCTCCTCGGGCCGGAGCGGCCCTTGCGCGTACTATACCACAAGCGCGGCCCTCCCTCAAACGCCTTGCCCGGTCACGGCACAGGCGGCGGTGGCACAGGCGTCCCGCCTGTGTCGCGCACAGGCAAGATGCCTGTGGCACCGCGGGGCTGCACCGAGAGCCACAGTTTCCTCGCCGAGCGGAAAAGCACGACGGGGAGGTCGGGGGCCAGGCGCGACGCGGCCTCGCGGCCGCGCCGCTCCACCTCGTGGCGCGGGTAGCGCGAGGAGACGTGGAAGAGGACGAGGAGCTTGACACGGGCCGCGACGGCCACGCGGACGGCTTCTTCCAGCGTGCTGTGGCCGGGGGCGTCGCGGTCCTCCGGCGCCAGAAAGGTTGCCTCGTGCATCAGCACCTCGGCGTCCTGCACCAGCTCGGGCTCGATGGGGGCCGTGTCGCCCGTGTAGGCGAGGAGGGTCTTCTCGTAGACCTCGCTGAGCTCCTCGCGGGGCACGGTGCGGGCGAGAGCGGCGATCTCGCGCTCGGGCATCCCGGCGTAGCAGGCGCGGAGGCGCTTGCGTTCCTCCATGATGCGGAACCCCAGCGCGAGCGACCGGCCGCCGTGGCGGGCGCGGAAGGGCACCAGGTAGCCGCGGTCGCGCCCGGCGCCGAGCTGCACCCGCTGCTCAGGCTCGAGCGGCTGCCACGACAGGTCATAGCCCACGCGGTATGTGAGGGCCTCGACGTACTGGCGCTGGGCAGCGATCAGCTCGTCGCCGGCGGGGTAGTGGACCTCGAGCGGCTTCTCCTTGTCCCCGCGGGCCGAGCGGCGCGACTGGAGCAGGCCAGGGAGGCCGCCGATGTGGTCGTAGTGTCCGTGGCTGAGGAACACCTTCTCGATGGCGAAGACGAAGTTCGCCATAGCCGAGCTCACCCCTTCGCCGGCGTCGAGGAGCACGCGGGCGGGGCGATAGAAGAACCACGTGGCGTACATGGCCTTTGAGTAGCCGTTGAGGTTCGCGGCGATTTCCTCGTGCAGGCTCATGGCTGCTGCCCCTCGGTGACTTCAAAGGTCCGCCTCACCACGCGCCGCGTCAGCGGGTCCGTCACGCAGAGCTGCCAGGTGCCGCACCGCTCGTTCCCAGCGAGGGGTTCCGACACGTCGAGCACCCCGCCCGCCGTCACCCGCTCACCGCCCAGCTCGCGGCGCTCCTCGCCCGATGGGTCGGTCACGCTCACGCGCACGATGTGGCTCCCGCGGGCTGGCTGGCCCGACTCGTTTGCGACCAGCACTTTGTAGGTCAGGGTGCCGCCACGGCACGGCGTCCCGGTCGGGTCGTCCACCCGCAAGGTGAACGGCCGTTCGCGGTAGAGCACCCACAGCCCGCCGTCCCGGGGGGCCAGGGGAATCGTGAGGCCGAGGCCGTCCTGCCTCTCAACTGGCACCTGCTCGCCGCTCAGGAGGTCGAACGCGCACTGGGCGGGCACCGCCTGTTCATCGAGCGTGATCCGGGCCGAGCGCGGGGCGTCGCTGTGGTTCACGGCCACGAGCACCCAGGTGTCCGGGGCAGCGCGCAGGCCGACCTCTACATCGGGGTCGGAGGAGTGGGTCCTCGGCCTTGCGCCGTGCTCGGCGAGAGCCGTCTCGACGGCCCGACGCAGCTCCCGCGTCGCCACCGCATCGCCCTCGCTCACCGCCATCTGGTGCGCGCGGGCAATGTCGGGCGAGAAGAGCATGGTCCGGCCCGAGCCGAACCGCCGGCGCCGGCCCGTGACGCCCTCGAACAGCGGCGTCTCCGCCGTCCCGAAGAAGTCGGCGGGCCAGAGCAGCGCCGCGCCGTCCTCGTCGCGCAGGCCCTCGTGGTCGGCCAGGAGCAGGCCGCCGCGCTGGACGAATTGCGCGAGCGCGGCGCCCACGCGCTTCGGCAGCAGCTCCGTGCCGAGGAGCGCCACGGCGGCATAGGGGGCCAGCCCCTCGTCCGTGACGAGCCGCTCGTGAAGCAGGTCCACCTCGCCCACGGCGCCCCGAAGAAGCTCGAAGCCGTCGAGCAGGTGGGCCGTCCCGCTCACCATCGCCTGGGTGAAGGGGAAGAGCAGGGCGACGCGCGCGGGCGGCCTGGCCGTCCGCGCCAGCAGCAGCCCAGCCTTGGCCAGGCGGCGGAAGAGGCCGCCCAGGGCCTCGCCCAGCGGCGCCTGCTCCCCGTGAAACACGAACCGCGGGTTCTCGGCCACGCGCAGCCACGCTGCCCCCCAGGCGAGCGCCGTGTGGGCCGCCTCGGCCACGGGGACAGCGTCCCGCCGCACGTCCAGTTGCGCTCCAAGGGGCTTGCCCAGCGCGGCCAGGATGGCCTGGTGGCCCGCCAGCGACAGGCGGAACCGGCCGAGGTCCTGCTCCGCGGCCACCTCCGCCCCGTCGCAGGCGCGCGCCCAGACCATCGGGTCCGCCAGCGGCGCGCCCGGCCCCTCGCGGAGAAGGCTCGAAGCATCGAAGGCCAGCGACAGCTTGACCCCCGCCGCCACCTCGTCGCGGGCCTTCTGGAGGGCGGCGAAGTAGTGCCACCAGTAGGAGGTGACAAAGGAGGCCAACGCCCTGCGCTGCGGAACATCGAGGGCAGCCGGCTCCTCCGAGGGCATCTCGGCGCCCAGGGTCCGCTTGTAGGCCGCCTGGCACGCGGCGCAACGGCAGAGCTGTCCCCGCGCCACCGCCGTGCGCGCCGCTGCCTCCTGGAGCCGCAGAAGCGGCACCTTCGCCGCGGCGGCGAGAAGAGGCTGCACCCCCTTCTCAATCGTGTGGCGGAACTCCGGCGTCAACGGGCAAGGGCTCAGCGGCGTGGCGACGCCCAGGCCCGGCAGCAGCCCGCGCCGGTGGTGAGCCACTGAGAGCCCTCTGCGGATGGCGCACTCCTCCGCGTGCAGCAGCGTCGCCTCGCGGTGCGGGCGCTCGCCGAACCGCTGCGCCGCCGGGCCGGGGACCGACACGGTGTTCACCCCGGCGTCGGCAAGCTGGGCGACGGCCCGCTCCGCCGTCTCGCGGTCGAGATGGTGCGCGCCGTCCGCCATCAGGGGGAAGCCGCCCGCCCCCGGCGGCGCGGCGAGGACGAACGGCTCCTCGCTCGCTGTGTCAGCCAGTTCCTCCCCGACCCTCAGCTCGACCAGCACGCGACAACTGCCCGGCCTCAGCCTGGGAATGGGGAGGGCCACCCCCACGTCCTCGTATGCGCCCTCGTGGCGCCGCACGACGCGGCGGCGCGGGGCCAGGAGCGGCCGCCCCTCGCCGTCCACCAGCGATACGTCGAGCGTCATCTCGGCCGGCGGCTGCTTGAGGTCACTCGCCACGCGCAGGCGGAGGCCCGCCGTGTCCCCCGGCAGGAATGCCCTTCGCCCGTACTCGAACTCCAGGGCGGCGCGGGTGGGGTTCACCACCTCGATGGCCACGTCGCGGCGGGCCAGCTCGCGGCCCTCGGCGTCCGCCGCGATCACGGCCAGGTAGTGGATGCCCCTGGCCCGCGGATCGTCGGGCACGCGGAACGAGAAGACGGTCTCGTGGCTGCGCTTGGGCTGGAGCGTGGCCGAGCTTTCGTAGGCGACGGCTGGGGTCACATCTTCATTTGGCACATCGCGGCCATGTGCGAAATGAAGATGTGACCCCCTGGTGAGCCGCGTGGTCAACCTGAGCGCCGTGGCCTCCGCGGCCGCCAGCTTCACGCGCCCGAACTCCTCGTTCCCGGTCACCACCTGGCGGTTGGGCAGCGAAAAGCTCTCGAACCACACGGGGTCCTGCTCCTTGCGCAGCCAGGCCAGCGCGTTGCGGAAGAAATCGTCGAAGGCGTCGCCCGTGAAGAACCAGCCATACTCCGCCTCGTCGCACTCGGGATACGAGGCCACAACCACGACCCGCCCATAGCCGTATTCGCCGGCCACGACGAAGGGCAGTTCCCCGGCCTTCATCGCCACCTGCGCGTCTGGTTTCGGCTCGACGGGATGCGCCTTGCTCACGTAGCCCAGCGGGGTCGGAAGTCCGCGCGCGATCGGGTGCGACGAGCCGCTCGGCATCGCGTTCACCTCGACATCCAGGCCCCGGAGAATCCGTACGGGGAGGACGGGTTCGAGGAGGAGATAGGTCCCCTCGGCGTTGCCGAAGCTGTGGCTGCCGCCGAGGAGCATCAGCGCTCCGCCGCGCTCGACGAAGGCCACAAGCGCTAACTGCTCGGCCGGCGAGAGCACCACGGGGTCCAGCCCGGCCAGCACCACGAGGTCGTAGCGGCTCAGCCGGCTGAACCCCGCCTCGCGCGGATCGAAGTCCAGCGGCTCCAGAGGCACGCGCAGGCCGCGGAAGAGCGCGCGATCGAACAGCTCGACGAGGCGCTGGGCGTTGCCCAGCGCGGCCTCGACCCCATAATTCCCGTTGTCCGAGGGGCGAACGTAGAAGACGCGCATGCTCTCGCCTCTACCCTCCCGAAGGTATTGGAACCTTCGGGAGGGGGCTTTCTGCCTCAAAGGGCCGCGGGAGGGGCGAAGTGCTCGATGGCCTCGCGGACGGCGTGGAGGAACCGCGCTGCCGCGGTGGCGTTGAGCACGCGATGGTCGAAGGCCACGGCCAGCTCGGCCACGGGGGCCGCGATGACCCGCTGGTCGCGCGGCACGGCTCGCGGACGGGGCGTGCTGAGGGCGAGGATGGCGCTCTGCCGCTCGTTGAGGATCGGCACGAAGCGGTCAATCTCCAGCCCGCTCTGGTCCGCGATGGTGAACGTGGCGTCGGCCAGCTCCGAGAGGTCGAGGTGGTGCCCCGCCGCGTGCTCGGCCAGGGTTGCCGCCTCCCGCGCGATCTCGGCCAGAGTCTTCGTGTCGGCCCCACGGAGCACCGGCACGGCCACCGTGCTGTCGGCCTCCACGTCGAAGGCCAGGCCGATGTTCACCGGCTCGTAGACCACGATGGCATCGCCGTCGAAGCACGCGTTCAGCAGTGGGTGGAACCGCAGGAGCCGAGCCGCCAGATAGACCACAACGTCCCGCGCCTGCACCGGCACGCCGGCCTCGTGGGCGAGTGTGGGCAGGGCGCGCTTGAGGGCAGTGAAATTGGCCTCGACGCTCACGAGCGCGGGCACCACCTGGTGGGCGATACGGCTGAGGTGCGTGGCCACGGCGCGCTTGAGCGGCCCAAGGGGCAGCCGCTCCCGCACGCCGGGGCCGCGGGTCTGCGCGGCGGCGCGCCGCACATCCTCCTCGGTGATCCGCCCGTCGGCCCGGGCCGGCGCCACGGCCGCGAGGTCCACGCCCAGCTCCTTGGCGAGGCGCCGCGCGCCGAACGATGCCTTGACTGCCGCCGCTTCGGCCGGCTTGGGGGCGGCGCGGAGCGCTTCGAGGTCGGGCAGTGCCTCCTCCGCCTCCGCGATCAGGGCGATGGGCTGGCCGACGCGCACGACGCTGTTCTCCCTGGCCAGGATGATGCGCAGGATGCCGCTCCCCTCGGCCTTCACCTCGGCGGCCGCCTTGTCCGTGATCGCCTCGAACAGCGGCTCGCCCGCGGCCACGGCGTCGCCCTCGGCCTTCAGCCATTGGCCGATGGTCGCCTCCTCGATGTTGGCCGACAGCTTGGGCATGATGACTTTGGTGACCATATGTGTTCCTCAATGAGGAGGATGAATGGATGGGTGGATGATTGGATGGGTGTCAGGAGATCATCCAGCCTTCCATCCATCCATTCATCCAATCCTCCATTCATCCCCGCCTGGCAGCGGCTCGCACGCCGGGGCTATATCAGGCTCTCCACCGCCTCGACAATCTTCTCCACCGACGGCAGAATCGCCTGCTCGAGTGTCGGGCTGCACGGGATGGGCGAATCGGCGCAGGCCACGCGGCGCAGCGGGGAATCGAGCTTCCCGAACGCGCCCTCGGCGATGACCGCCGCCACCTCGGCCCCAACGCCGCCGCGGCGGGTGTCCTCCTCGACGATGACCGCCCGCGTCGTCTTGCCGACGGAGGCGAGAATGGCCTCCTCGTCGAGCGGGGCAAGGGTGCGGAGGTCGAGCACCTCGCACTGAATGCCCTGCTCATCGAGCCTTGCCGCGGCGTCGAGCGCGAGAGCCGTCATCCGCGAGTAGGCCACAAGCGTCACGTCCCCGCCCTCACGCACCACCGCCGCCCTGCCCAGCGGCAGTACTTCGTCGGGGTTGGGAACTTCGCCCTTTGCTCCGTAGAGGAGCTTATTCTCCATGAAGATCGCGGGATTGTCGTCCCGAATCGCCGCCTTGAGCAGCCCGTGGGCATCGCGAGGCGTGGAGGGGGCGACGACCTTGAGGCCGGGCGTGTGGACGAACCAGGCCTCGAGGCTCTGGGAGTGGCTCGCCCCGTAGCCGCGGCCTGCTCCCGCCGGGGCGCGGACGACCAGCGGCACCCGCGCCTGCCCGCCGTAGATGTAGTGCAGCTTCGCCGCGTGATTCACGAGCTGGTCCATCGCCAGCGCAATGAAGTCCATGAACATGATCTCGACGACCGGCCGCATGCCCACCAGCGCCGCGCCGACGGCCACGCCGACGAAGCTGTTCTCCGAAATCGGAGTGTTGATCACCCGCTCGGGCCCGAACCGGCGCACTAATCCCTGAGTGACCCGGAACGCGCCGCCATAGAGGCCGATGTCCTCGCCGAGCAAAATCACCCGCTCATCGCGCTCCATCTCCTCGATGAGCGCTCTCCGAATCGCGTCCGCATAGGTCATCTGGGCCATCCACTCGTCCTCGTCGCCGTCGAGAGCCGTCAATCTGAGTAAACGCCCTCCGCAGCCAGACTCTGGTCCAGTGGCGGGCTGGCCTCGGCAAAGGCCACTGCCGCGTCAATCTCCGCGTCCACTTCGGCGTTCAGACCCTCCAGCGCCTCGGGCGTCAGCTCGCCCGCGCCCATCAGCCGCCGCTCGGACCGCAGTATCGGGTCGAGGGCGAGCCAGCACTCCTCCTCCTCCCGCGTGCGGTATTCCCGCAGGTCGCTCTTCGAGTGGCCGTGGTGGCGATAGGTGGTGCACTCCAGCAGCGTCGGCCCGCCGCCCGACCGCGCCCGCTCGGCAGCGCGGGCAACGGCCTCGCGCACCTCCAGCACATCGTTGCCGTCAATCGTTTCACCCGGCATCCCGTAGGCCGCGGCTCGCACGGCCAGGCGCTCGACCGCCGCCGCCTCGCGGATGGGGGTGGACATCGCATACAGGTTGTTTTCGCAGACGTAGACGACGGGCAGGTGCCAGATGGCGGCCATGTTGAGCGACTCGTGAAACGTCCCCTGGTTCGTCGCCCCATCGCCGAAGAACGACAGCACGACCTGCCCCGTGCGGCGGAGCCTAGCGGCGAGGGCAGCGCCCGTGG
>VGYV01000237.1 GCA_016872855.1 Planctomycetota bacterium | reverse complement strand
GCTGGTCATGCGCTGTGCGCTGGGGTCAGGTCTTTCCTTTTTCCTTTTCGTGCCGATCAGGGTCGGGTGCTGGCAAAAAGGAAAAAAGAAAGACCTGACCCCAATGCCGCCTCGGAGGGCCTGGGCCGCCCGTGGGCCGCCGATCAAGCCGAGAGAGCCGATGGCCACCCGGGCAACGTCGCGCCCTTCCCCCAATCCGCCCCTGTCCTCCTTGATGGCCTGCACCAGTGCGTCCACCTGCTGCTCCGTGCCGCGGTTGGCCAGGCAGTAGGCAGCCACCTTACGAACGATGCGGTCAGGGTCGGCGTTCAGGGCGCGCGCAAGGACGGCGGCCGCCTCGTCGGGGAACGCCCACGATATGGCAAGCAGGCAAGCCCTTCGCAGCCGCGGGACATGCTCCCGGCCGAGCCTTTCCTTCAGGGCATCGAGGAGCCAGCTATCATCCCCCAGCTTCCGCGCCTCGCGGGCCAACGCCAGCACGGCATCCGCCTCGCTGCCTTCCTGCGCGAACGCCTCATCAAAACGTGCTCGGAGTTTCTCTCGAGCATCCTTCAGGGCGCCAGGCGCGGCGGCCCCGCGCAGGGTGGCGGCGAGGGCCTCCGCCTCCTGCTGCGTGAAGCCCCCGTCAATGAAGACCTTGCCGAAGATCTTCATCCTCACGACCGGCGCGGAGACCACCTTGCCCGCCACCAGGATCGCCAGGCGGTTGTCGAGGTTCGCACCAGTGAGGTCGGCAAAGAAGCGCCCGCCGGCCTCGTCGAAGTCCAGGACGACCCCGAACCTGCCGTCGCCCTCCTTCCTCACCGCCACTTCGGCCAGCCGCCAGTCGCGCGCTGCGCCCTCGGGCGCGAGCGGGAGCACCAGAGGCGGCCAGTCGCACAGCAGGATGTGGCGCCGGCCCTGCCACCTCGCGATGAGGCCGGCCTTCTCAAGCTCCTTCTCCCCATCAAGGGCCTTCGCGCCCAACTCGAACCAGCGGAACGCATCGCGCTCTCGCGCTCCCTCTGCGGGCCCCTTCTGCGTCAGCGCCTGGGAATGGGCCTCGATGAGAGCGTTCGGGATCAACGGCGCTCGCGCTGTCCCATCAGGGTTCGGGACCACGCGGAACTCGAGCGCCGGGGTCGGAGGGGGAACGGCTTCCTTGGGGATCTCCTTGCGCACATCGGGGTGGCCGGCTAGCTCGTACTCTCCCCTGTCCGGGAAGAAGGTGATCGTGTCAGCTTCGGCGTAGTTGTCCCCCCGACGGAGGCTGGGCCTTGGCATCCCGGGGGCCTTCTTCATCACGATTCTGTTCGCCTGAAGCTCCGCCCAGCTACAGTTGCCCGCCCATGCATCGGGCGGGAGCGGCTCCGCGAGCTTTCCACCTGCCCCCGCGGCGGTGATGCGGACCTTGCCGAGGGCCACCATCCGCGCTTTCTCGTCCGCGACTCCTTCTGGGGTCATCTCGATTGCCTGGCACTCAATGCGCCGCAGACCGGTGCGCTCGTATGAGGCGTTCCCCAGACCCACGAACCTCCCCGTCACTTGATCGCGGCGGAAGATGTCGGCCTTGAACAGCACGGGGGGATTGGCGTCCGGCGCATCGGGCGGCAGCCCGCCCGCCTGCCTCTCTGTTTTGCGCTGGGGCTCCGGGGGCACACGATACACCTTCACATTCGGTAGCGCCCGCTTGAGTTCTGCCACAGCCTCATCCGCGACTTTGGTGCCACTGAGAAACAGTGATTTCAGGCTGGTCATCCGCCCGAGGTGCACCAGTCCGGCGTCGGTGACTTGAGTCCCGGTCAATTCCAGCCACTCCAGGTTCGTCAAGCCGGCAAGATGCGCTAGTCCGGCATCGCCGATTCGCGTGTTCTGCAGCCGCAGTTCGCGGAGATTGGTCAGGCCGCGGAGATTGGCCAGTCCGGCGTCGGTGATCCGCGTGTCCGCCGAGTACAATTTGCGGAGCTCGGTCATCCCCTTCAGGGGCACCAGCCAGGCATCGGTGACGGCGACGTCGCGGCTCGGCCCGAAGAGGTCGATGCTGCTGACCCTCCCGGTGCTGTCCCATATCAGGTTTCCCATTTCCATCGGCTGCCAGCCCAACTCCCTCAGCGCAGCGATGGCAAGATGATCGTCCGGTACGATGTCGACGGAATTGGTCGCGAAGCGAACAGGCTTGCCCCCGTCCTTCTCTGTAGGCTCGGCAACGAACCAAACGCGTACGGAGTGCTTCCCCGGTTTGAGCACCAGGGGCTCGTCGCCACACTTCCAGTCCTTGACCAGAGATATTCGGACGTTGTCGTACCGCCGGCCCGGAGGAAACCAAGAACTCTTGACGTGAATGTTGCCCGCCCAGCGATAACGCTGTCCGTCGATTTCGAGTTCGCACAGTTCTTGCGCCTGGACGACCCTCAGATCGCGTTGCCCTTGGTTGCGCACAGCCGCTACCAGGCGCACCACGGCGTCCTGCTTCCACTCCCGGTCCACCGGCCGCAACCAGGCTTGCACACCTTCCACTGGTTCGCCCCATGACGCCTCCTGCCACTCCTTCCGTTGCGGTTCAAGTTGCGCCAGCAGTTGATCCATCGCCTTGGCGGCATCGCCATCGAGCACTTTGCGGATGGCATCCAGCTTCGCGAGCATTTTGAGGTCCCAGCCGAGGTTCTCGGTGAGCAACTGGGGATACCGCCGGCCGTCGGGGAGCGATTCGACTGACCCCCATACCTTCACCACGCAAGCTGGGGGTGTATAGCCGAACCCCTTGCCCATCACGTTCTTGGCGCGCCCGAAGAACCCTATGGCCTCCAGGTGGTCGATGAGCTTCTCCGCCTCCTGCTTGCCGATCTGCACGAAAGTGTGCCGTGCATACTTTTCGCTGGGTGGGTCCGGCACCGTGAGCATCAGCACGTGCCAAAAGCGGTCCGGCGTCGGAGTGTATCCGAAGGCGAGCATGAACTGGCTGACATTGCCCCTGAGCGACTTGGCGCGGGCCGCGGGCGTATCGCCCGCTGGCGGCGTGGGTGGCTCTTTCGGCTGCGCGGCGGGCGGAGCGACCACGGTCAATGCGAGCGGGGGACAGCAAATGTCGTTATTCAGCCAGTCGCGCGCGTCGGGAACACGCCGCAAGACAACCGCCTCAACGTCGTAGCGACCAGGTTTCACCAACCGCTCAGGCAGGTTCGCCGTCAGGACCAGTCTTCCGCGCGACGGAAGGTAATAGCATCCCGGGAAGGTGCCGTCGGCCGCTGGATCGGCGTGTATAGAGTCAGGAAGCTCTCCGGCCCTGGCCAAGCGGCTGCCCTCAAGTGCGCGAATCGTGAACTGGGGAGTGTATCTGGTATGTCTTGGCGTGATCCCGGCCACAGCAATTCCCCATGAGATCCCACTCTTGCATTGCCAGACAATCGGGGCGGCGCCGGCATTCTCAACTTCGACGGACACGGATGGCACGCTGTCACCAAGGACCGGAGTGGCTATGGGGATCCACCGGGAGCGTAGATCCTCGTTCGTCTCGCCCCAGGCGAGCTCTTCCGCCTTCGCGGCGGAAGCGTCGGGGGCCTGGCCTTTGGGTTCAGGGGCCGCGGCGCCCGCCGCCCCTCCGGGGGCGGCAGCGGAGCCCTTGGCGGGCGCCGCTTCGCCGCGTCCGGGCGGCGGAGCCGTGTTGTCGCTAAGCCACTTCTCCCACGCCTCGATGCCCTTCCTGAGGCCCTCGGGGTCCTGGCCCTCGCGGAGCTTGACCTGGGAGCCGGTGAGGTGGTTGAGGGCGTCGGCGAGGGCGTGCTGGTAGATGCCGTGGAGGGTCGCATTCTCGCTGCCGCCGACGAGTTCGGCGTTCCGCCGGGCCGCCTCAAGGAGCGGGCCGATGACGGCGGGGTCGCCGCGCTGGCCGAGGGCCTGCGCGCTCTTGATCCGCACGTCCACGTGCGGATGCGCCAGGCCGGTCGCCAGGCACCAGCTCGCATTCATCGAGCGCAACCCCTCGATCCCCGAAAACCAGTCCGTGTTCCGCTTCCGGCAGTCGAGGCGAGGGTATACCTGGTCAATGGGAATCGAGTATGGGACCGCCGCGAGGCGCCGCACCTCGGCGACAACCTGCTCGCGGAAGTCCACGTCAATCGCGTGGCGGTCGCCCTTGCCGCCGAACCACTGGGGGTCGGTTCGCCAGGTCGTGGCCACGGCGTCAATCCACTGGCCGATGGTCTCGCGGCTGGGGAGCTTGCGCGCCGTGCGCGTGCGGACCCGCCCGTCGGCCAGAAGCTCGAGCAGGACTGCCTCCTCGCCCCTCACGAATGGGTCTGCCGTGTAGACGAGCGGCTTGTCCCCGCGCGCGGTCGCCTCGTAGCCATAGGTGGTGTGGGTCACGCGGAAGACAAAGAGGTCGAGTCGCTTCTTCTCCTCCAGGAAACGCCTCAGGTCTGGGGGGAACTGGCCGTGCTGCTGGCGGTGGGCGGCGAGGAGCGCCCAGAGCGCCTCGAGGTCGCGCTGGCTCGCCTGGAGCCGCTTCTCGACGGTCTCCTCGCGCGGCGGCATGGCCGTGAATCGCACTTTGGCCCTCAGGTCGCCGGACCAGAAGCCCTTCACTTGGGGATTCGTGTTCTTCCGTCCGAAGTAGAGCAGCTCCACGGTGGTCACGCCCGGGGGCAGGGAGGAGGTCGTGCTGCCGTCGCCGGCCCAGGTCGTCTTGTGGATGTCGCCGGGCTGGAGGAGCACCGTGTCCTCGGGCTTGGGGTGGATCTCTGTGGTCCATGCGATAGGATAGGAGTCGCGGCGCCCCGTGGCGGTTCGCCAGGAGACGTCTATACACTCGCCCAGGACCGCCTTCTTGAGGACGCACAGCGGCTCCGCGCCGGCGTTCTGGAGCTCGATGTGGAAGACGGCCGGCTCGCCGCACTCGACCTCGTCGGCCACCGTCACGCGCCATCGCAGGCCGTTCACCGCCTGGCTCCACGGCGGCTCGCCCGCCGGTTTTGCCCCAACCTGAGTTGGGTCGGGCACATCCACGAGGATCGGCTTGGAGACCGCCCGGCCCGACCATACGTGATCGAGCTTCACAGCCTTCTCTTGCTCGGCGGTCAGCGGCGCGGCCTCGAACATGCCAACCACTTCGTATCGCCCCGGCTTGCCGATGTCCCACCGCACGTCCTCCGTCTCCAACACAACGGTCGAATCCCTGGAGACGGCTTTGTCGCGTGCTCGCATCTCGGCGGCCGGCTTGACCCGGACACCGATGGGATACTGGCGGGTTTGGCCGGGTCCCAGCTCGATCCACTTGACCGGCCCGCGGTTGTAGTCGTACTTGATCGTGATCCCGCTGCGAGCGAACGGGCCGCCGACCGCACGAAGGAAAAGCATGTTCCCCAGGTAGACCTCGCGGTCAATCACGCGCAGGGGCCGCTCGGAGGCATTGCGGAGCGTCAAGAGCAAATCGAGCCGCGCCTTGTCCTCCCCGGGCGCCACTACCTGTTGCAGTTCTACCACCAGGTCCTCGGAGAGATTCTTGAGCAAGTACTGCTCGATGAACCGGCTCCGCTGCGGTTCAGGCATCTCCCAATGGAATGCGTAGTCAATCGCCATGCCGGCCCGGTACTCGCCGGTCAGCAGATGCTTGGAGAGGACTTGCTGGGCTTGCGGCGTCGCGATGCAGTAAAGAGCCTGGGCCGCGGCGAAGCCGTGGATGCGGGTGGAGCGGAGGTGGGCGACCACAATCTGCTCCAGGACCGGCACGGCGTCGGCCTTTCCGACCTCGCGCAGCTTGAGGATGTCGTAGAACGACTCGGTGGCGTCCGGCCCGTCGTAGGTCGGGTTCGAGCGTGCCGCCAGCCGGGCCAGGTCCGGGGGTGGCCTCTTGGCCAGGAGTTCGGCGGTGGCTCCCCCCGGCGCCGCGGCGCCCAAAGGAAGGAGGAGCGCGAGCGCCAGCGAGGCGAGCGCGGCGAGGGCCGTGGCCGCGAGCGCCCAGCGGGTGAGGCGGCGGAGCTGGGCGCGGCGGTCGGAGAGGATGGCCTCGACGCGGCGGAGAAAGGCGCTCTTAGAGAGGACGAAGCCCGCGGCAAGCTCCGTCGCGAGCGCCCGACGCGGAAGACGCTCAGCGATGCGGGCCAGCATCTTCGCGTAGGGCAGCGGCTCGCCCGTCGCGTCGAGCACCGCGTCGTCCGCCGCCTGCTCCGCCAGCGAGGCCACCTGCCGCGCCGCAAGCCACACGAGCGGGTGAAAGAACAGGGCCGCCCGCACGAGCGACACGAGCGTCAGGAGCAACGGGTCGTGCCGCCGCACGTGGGCCAGTTCGTGGAGCGCGACGGCCCTCAGCTCGCTCTCCGACAAGCCTTCGGCAAGGCCCGCGGGCAGCAGGACCACGGGGCGCAGGACGCCGAGGGTCAGCGGGGCATGCACCCTCGCGCTCTCCACCACGGAGAGGCGGAACCACGGAAAGAAGGATTTGACCACGGATTCCACGGATAGCACGGATAAGAGTGTTTTAGGGTTCCCAACCCGATCTCGCGCCTTCTCCCATCCGTGGCATCCGTGTGATCCGTGGTCAGACTCTCTGGACTTGGGCGACGGTGGTGCAGTTGCGAATGCGGCCAAGAGGCGCGGGTCGGTCGCTGGGCGCCCGGTCCGCACCCAGTGGCCGAGCCGCAGTCGTCCGATGGCGACGAGGGCCAGGAAGGCCGTCGCCCCCGCCGCATAGGCCAGGAGCGCGAGCGCCCAGGGATAGTCGGACAGCCCCCCGTGGGCCACTGTCGGCTTGTCCGACAGTGTGGGAAGAGCACGGTCGGACGAGCCGACCGTGGCACTCTTCGTGGCACTCGCGGCGGGCGGCTCGGGGAGAGCCCTGGGCGGCAGCATCCGGGCTGCCCTGGCCGCGGGGGGGACGTAGGCCGGCAGGACGGGCAGCTCGGCCCGTGGCGTCCCGAGGCCCGAGGCGAGTTGTGTCAACACAGGAGTGGCTGGCGCCAGGAGCAGCGCGGCAATCCAGAGGGCATGGCGAACCGCCGCGCGTCGGTGGCGCAGCGCAAGCGTCAGCCCCGCAGTCGCGGCGAGGAGAATGGACGACTGCCACAGGAGCGAGAGCCCGAGCCGCGCCCCCTCGAACCCTGCGCGATCCAACTCGCCCCACCACGATGCCGCGCTCATTGGTCCTTCTCCCTCTCGCGCTCAGCGATGAGGCGCTTGATGGCCTCGATGTCCTTGGGCCGCACTGAGCGGGTGTCGAGAAGGGCCGCCACCAGGAGCGCGGCCGAGCCGCCGAACACCCGCGTCACCAGGTCGCGCAGAAAGCTCCTGCTCGCCGCCTGCTCGTCCACCTTCGCCTCGTAGAGGAAGGCCCTGCCGACGCGGCGGCGCTGGACATAGCTCTTGCGCACGAGGATCGAGAGCACCTTGCGGATCGAGCCGTCGGTGAGGTCGCGGCCCTGCTGGCGAAGGGCCGACTGGATGTCGTCCGTCGAGACCTTCCCCTTGCTCCAGAGGAGCTGCATGAACTCCAGTTCGACATCGGTGAGGGTGCGGCTTTGGCGGCGTGCCACGGGGCGTCTCCGGGGGTGGGCTCGATCCGAGAATTCCTTCTCGCACGAGCATACCACGTGCACGGCGGCCTGTCAAGACGAATCCGAGAATTCTTTCTCGCAAGCGTCCGGGTCACCTCGATTCGGTCATCGCCTTGGTGGCCGGGAACTCCAGCCGATTGCTCAACAAGGGCTGGAAGGCGGGGAAGAAGCAGTCGGCCCCGCACTTGACCCGTTCCTGCCGACGGGCACGATCGCCAAGCACTTTGAACCCCGCCGGGCAGTACATCACCTGGAGGGCGATCTTGTCGCCCGGCTTCACCGGCCCAAGCGCTTGCGGCAGGGCGGCGGGGATGCGAAGGGGCGCCCGTCGCGCCAGGTCGAGCGCGCGGAGCAGCTTGTCCCTGGGCTCCGGCGGCCCGTCCTGGGCCAACGGCGCGGCGACGGGGCGGTCGTTGACCCACCAGCGGGCCAGCAGACCATCGGCCGGCTCATGGAGCCAGACGCAACGACTCTCGAGCACGAACTGTCCGTCGGCCAGGCTGAGGCCAATGGGCATCCGCTTCGCCTCTTCCGCCTCGGCTGGGGGCAACAGGGCGGAGTTCGAGTCGGGCCGATCCACCAGATAGCGGCTCTCGTAACCGCCCGCCGGCGGCAGTTGGCCCGGCAGGCACTCCCCTTTCGGCGTCAGCCGCTCCTCGTCCCCCCGCTTGGCCGCCCAGACGGGTGCGAAGGAGCTGTACGATGGCACGGCGGCGAACGGACGCGCGAGGATCACGGCGGGCGGCGGCGGGCCTTTGCCGTCGTCGACCTGCGGCGCCAGGAAGCGCTGCCAGGAGTGCGCCGGCTCCTCCTTCAGCGGGACAACCGTCTCTGCGATCCGCTTGAGGTCGCGGGAGTAGACCTGGACGCGGATGGCCTCCTTGCCGATCAGCGGCACGGGGCCGCAATACAGCTCCTCGACGAACTCGCCCCTCTGGCCATACTGGCCGATGTGCATCATGTTCGCCATGCGCTTGCCGACGTGCACAACCATTTGCCTGGGATGGTCGGAAACGGAGTGAGACATGTAGGACACCGGCCCCAAGTGCGTGGCGCTGCCGAACATCTTCTCGATTGGCTCGGGGGAGCCGGGCTTGGCCTCGCGGCCGACGTAGCTCGCCAGGCAGTGGAGCAGCCTCCAGTCACGGGCCGCTTCGCCACCGTCCGCCAGGCCGAAGCGCAGCTCCCAGTCGCCCTCCCGAAGAGCGAGCGCGCACCTGCGCAGTTCGGCCAGCGACCTCACGTGGGCAATGCCCGGCGGCGTCTCGCGCCCGAAGCTCACGGCGCCCAGCGGCGGTCCCACGAAGGCGGCCGCAATGGCCGTGGCCTCCAGCGCCAATAGGGTGCATCTGTTGCGGCAGCGCATGGCAGTCCTCCTTCTGCGCTCCCAAGGGCGGAGGTGTCAGCCAATCTGCTCGAGCGCCGTGGAGTAGATGCGAAGGTCGTCGGGCATGAAGAGGACGATTCGGACCTCATCGAGGTCGTGTCGCGGCATCTCGGCGAGGAGGGTGCTGAGGGCGATTCGGGCGGCGCGGGCGATAGGGAAGCCGTAGGCGCCCGTGCTGATGCTGGGGAAGGCCACGGTGCGGCATTTGTGCTCCGCTGCGACGGAAAGGCTGTTACGGTAAGCATTTGCGAGCAGCGCATCCTCGTTCGCGTTGCCCCCCTGCCACACGGGGCCGACCGTGTGGACGACGAACCTGGCGGGCAGGCGCCCGGCGCTGGTGATGACCGCCTCGCCCGTGGGCAGGCGGCCCTTCCGGGATACGATAGTCTTACACTCCTCTTTGATGGTGGGGCCGCCCACGCGGTGGATCGCCCCGTCCACGCCCCCGCCGCCCATGAGCGAGGGGTTGGCCGCGTTGACTATGGCGTCCACCTTCTGCGTCGTGATGTCGCCCTGGACGAGACGGAGAATGGCCTTCCCGGCCTGTCGCTCAGTCATGCCATTCCTCTCAGGTACATGGCCCCACAAGTGAGGGGGCGAATTCGGAGTCCCGAAGGGACAGTAGTCGGTTGCCGGCGGCTTCAGCCGCCGGATCTCGGAGCAACCCCCCGTCAGTCCCGAAGGGACGGCAGAAGCCCGCGGGAGACGGCCCGTCGCACGTATCTGCCGTCCCTTCGGGACTTCTGTGCTCTCGGCACGCGCGTCCGGCGGCTGAAGCCGCCGGCTACCCACTGTGCTCCCTTCGGGAGCGGGAGGTCGAAGCGAATGCGATGGACTCGCCCTCTTTGCGGGGCGCTGTACCAAGTACTTGGTTGGCAAGGACTTCGTTCAGGCTGCCGGTGCGGTAGCCTTCGAGGTCGAGGGCGACGTATTGGTAGCCAATGGCCTTGAGTTCGGCGACGATGCGGCTGCGGAGCCCCGGCTCGGCGGCGCGGGGGATGTCGTCGGGGCGAAGCTCGATGCGGGCGATGGCGCCGTGGTGGCGGACACGGAGGCCGCCGAAGCCGAGAGTCTCGAGTGCAGCCTCGGCCTTGTCAATGCGGCGGAGCGTCTCGCGGTCAATCTGCGTGCCGTAAGGCACGCGGGACGCAAGGCATGCGCGGGACGGGCGGTCCGCGGTGGGGAGGCCGAAGCGGCGGGAGAGGTGGCGAATCTCGGCCTTGGTGAGGCCGACCTCTTTGAGGGGGGAGCGAACGGCCAGTTCCGCGGTTGCGCGGGCGCCGGGCCGCCAGTCCGCCGCGTCGTCGGCGTTCGCGCCGTCGGCCACGACGGCGATGCCCAACTCCCTGGCCTTGTTGAGGATGAGGCGGAAGACAGCGAGCTTGCAGTGGTAGCAGCGCTCGGGCGGATTGGCCACGAACTGCGGGAGCGTGAGGGGCGCGGGGTCCACGAAGACGTGGCGCACACCGATGGCGCGGGCGAGCTCGACCGCCTCCTCGATTTCCCTGTGGGGGTAGATTTCGGCCCGGGCCGTGATGGCCAGGGCCTTGTCGCCCAACTCCTCGGCGGCCACCCTCAGGAGCAGGCTGCTATCCACCCCGCCTGAGAAGGCGACGGCCAACGACCCAATCTGGCGGAGCGATTCCCGCAGCGCCTGGAGCTTCTCCTCGGTGGTATCCATGGTCCGTCCTCAAGGCTCAGGTCGCGGCCCTTTCTCGGATTATGGCGCGGCGACGGGTTCAAGTCAACCGTTGCGGGGCATTGTGCGCTTGAACGCGCGTTCGCGGCACGGTAGACTTGTCCTTGCCATCCTGGGGTTGTCTGGAGGCGACGCATGGGTTCCCATCGGCTTGGCGCGTTGGGCGGCGCGGTGGTCCTGTGGGCTCTGTTGGGGGCGGCCGGCATGGACGCGAGCGGCTCCGAAGTGAAGGCGCGGCCCGCCTGGCTGCCTGAGGGCTGCACGGGCTGCGAGCTGCTCTACGAGAACACGTTCGCCGGGCCGAAGGACCAGCGCGAGGCCCAGGCGGCGAAGGACTGGGCGATGGAGGGCGGCGGCATCGCCGAATGGGCCGACGGCCACCTGCGGCTCAAGGCCAAACGCTACACAGAAAAGCGCTCGAACGTCGAGACCGACCACTTCGTCTACTGGCTCAAGCGCGACTTCCCCGCCGACATTGCCGTCGAGTGGGATTTCCGCTTCCCCGACTGGAAGGAGAGCCCGAACGGCCTCGCGATCATCTTCGTGTGCGCGAAGGGCGTGAGGGGCGAGGACATCTTCGACCCCGGTCTGGCGAAGCGGGAAGGCGTCTTCGTTCGCTACCACAGCGGCGACATCAACTCCTACCACATCTCCTACTTCGCGGGGAAGCGGGGTAAGGCGAACGTCCGCAAGAACTCCGGCTTCAAGCTCGTCGCCTCGGGCGATGACCTCGTGGCGGCGGGCGGCCCCGAGAAGTGGCACCGCCTGCTCCTCACCCGCTTCGGCGCCACCATCGAGCTGCGGGTAGACGGCAAGCCGTGTCTGCGGTGGACTGACGACGGCACGACCCACGGCCCCACTCACGGCGGCGGCAAGCTCGGCCTCCGCCAGCAGAACGACCTCCTCTGGGCCGACTACACGAACCTGCGCGTCTACGGCCTCCAGCGATAGCCAGGAACCAAGGCAACGCTCCCATTTCACCTCCGCCGGGGTGTGCTTGCTGTGGGTGGCCTGTAGCGCCCACGAGCAATGATCGATGGCAGGGACATGACGACGGAACCCTCGCGCCGAACGCTGCGTCCAATCGTGTGAGCGGCGTGTCCTGACCTCGCGACCAGCGGCCGGTAGGAGAGAG
>VGYV01000236.1 GCA_016872855.1 Planctomycetota bacterium | reverse complement strand
TCGCCCGGAACAGGGCCGTGGACCCACCTCTCCCTTGGGGAGAGGTCGCCCGCCGAGGGCGGGCGGGTGAGGGTGCCTTCCGCGGCCCGCGAGGGGGCGAAGCACCCTCACCCCAACCCTCTCCCCGAGGGAGAGGGGGAGGAAGCACCCTCACCCCGCGCCCACGCGGGAGCGTGGGCACCCGCTCCCCGAGGGAGAGGGGGCGAAGAGGACGGGATGGGGGTGACTCTCCGGGGGCTTGGGTGGCGAAATGCCACCCGGCGCCGCGGCCGCAGCCTCGCCGTCGTCGCGCTCCTCGCCTGCGCCAGCTTCCTCGTGTTCGCCGTGGGAGCCAACCGCAAGGACCCGCTGGCGAACGCGGCAGACCGCTCCTCGGGCACGGGCGGCTTCGCCTTCTATGGCGAGACGGCGATGCCGGTGTTCGAGGACCTCAACAGCCCCGAAGGCCGCAAGACATATGGCCTCGACGCCCAGACGATGGCGGGCGTCAAGGTCGTGCCGCTCCGAGTCCACGACGGCGACGACGCGAGCTGCCTGAACCTCAACCGCGCCCAGCAGCCGCGCATCCTCGGCGTCAATCCCCAGGAGCTTGCCAAGAGGAATGCCTTCACATTCGTCAAGACAGTTAAGCGCACCGACAAGCCGTGGCTGCTCTTGGAGGGGGGCCTCGAGCCCATCGTCCCGGCAGTGGGCGACGAGGCCACTGTGGTCTGGGGGCTGGGCAAGCAGATAGGCGACGATGTGGACTACGTGGACGGGCGCGGGAATCAGCTACGGGTGCGCCTAGTGGGGCTTATCGCCAACTCGATTCTCCAGGGCAGCCTGCTCATTGCCGAAGAGCAGTTCATCCGCCTCTTCCCCGCCGACGAGGGCTATCGGGCATTCCTGCTGAACTGTCCTATGCCGGAGAGGCGCAGAGACTGGCCCCTGCCCGACCCGTCGCTGGCGAACCCGAACGATGAACTCACGATGGACATGTTCTGTGGCAGTACTCCGCGATGGCGATGGCGTTGGGTCCGCAACAGCCTTTCGAAGGCGCTTCAGGATACGGGGCTGGAACTCGTCCCGACGGTTCAACGTTTGGCCGAGTTCGGGGCGGTGGAGAACACGTATCTCTCGATTTTTCAGGCACTTGGGGGGCTGGCGATGCTGCTGGGGAGCGTGGGGCTCGGCATCGTGGTGCTGCGGAACGTGATGGAGCGGCGAAACGAGTTGGCACTTCTGCGCGCGGTGGGCTTCCGCAAGCGGGCGCTGGGGTGGCTCGTGCTTAGCGAGCATTGGGGTTTACTCGCCCTCGGGCTCCTCGTGGGCACGGCCTCCGCCGTGGTCGCTGTGCTGCCGGCGCTCCGTTCACCGGGGGCTGATGTGCCGTATCTATCGCTTATTATTACACTTGTGGCCGTCGCCGCGAGCGGGTTGCTCTGGACCTGGCTGGCTGCCCTGGCCGCGCTCCGCGGGCCGCTGCTGAATGCGTTGAGGAACGAGTGAGGTCGGCCCCATTGTTGGGGGCCGCGCGCGCTGCATGGCCCCCAACAATGACAGGTGAGGCGACGGTTCGCAAGGCGACCGGTTGCCATAAGCCATTGTCAATACTTGACATGAGGCTTCCGCTATGCCCTCCGGAGCCGAGCCCCGGCGGCCCGAAGTATGAGTGCGCGCACAGGCGCAACAATGGGTGGAATGGCCTGCAAGGCCGCTATTGGGCGATCTGCCATTGTTGAGGCCCCTTTTGGGGGGCGCAACAATGGACAACAATGGGCGAACCTGCCCGCTTGTGCCACGTGAGGGGAAGGTCAGAGCCACTGGTGCGATTTGGGCTTGGGGATTTCGCGGAAATCTGGTAATTTGGAGGTATGAAGCTGCATCCGAAGCTCATCCCCGCCCTCTCCGGGCTCGCGAGCGTTGTGGCGCTCGTGTTCTGGCTGCGGGCCAGCCCGGCCGGGGAGTTCAAGCCTCGCGTTCCAGGGACCGATCGGCCGCCGGGGACCGAGGTGGACGTCGCCCGAAAGGTCGAGGGGAAGCTGACGAAGGGCGAGGGGATGGCGTCCAAGCTGGCCGGCTCGTGGCCCCGCTTTCGCGGCGCAAGGCTCGACAATATCAGCCGTGAGGACGCCCCGCTCGCGCGCTCGTGGCCGAAGGAGGGGCCGCCCGTGCTCTGGCGGCTCGACGTGGGCGAGGGCTACGCGGGCGCCGCGGTGCGGGGGGGGTGCGTGTACCTGCTCGACTACGACCGGAAGGCGCAGGCGGACGCCCTTCGCTGCCTGTCGCTGGCCGACGGCAAGAAGGTCTGGCGCTTCTCCTACCCCGTGAAGATCAAGCGCAACCACGGCATGTCGCGCACCGTGCCGACAGTGACCGACAAGTTTGTGGTGACATTTGGCCCCAAGTGCCACGTGGCGTGCCTGGATGCCAAGACCGGTGAGCCGGCCTGGCCCATCCTGGACCTGGTGAAGGACCACGGGGCCACGGTGCCGCAGTGGTATGCGGGCCAGTGCCCGCTGGTGGACGGCGACAAGCTGATCCTGGGCGTAGGCGGCCCCGAGGCGCTGCTGATGGCGGTGGAGCTTGAGACGGGGAAGGTGCTGTGGAAGACGCCGAACCCGGAGCGATGGACGATGACCCATTCGTCGGTGGTGCCGATGGATTTCGCGGACCGCCGCAGCTACGTCTACGCCGCGAGCAAGGGCGTGGTGGGGGTGAACGCGGAGGACGGCAAGGTGCTGTGGAAGACGACGGACTGGAAGATCAGCATTGCGACTGTGCCGTCGCCCGTGGTGTTCGAGGACGGGCGCATCTTTCTCACGGGTGGCTACAACGCGGGGAGCGTGATGCTCCAGCTCAAAGGAGTCCGCGACTCCGTCGCGGAAGCATCCGCCGCGGAGCGGCGGACTCCTGGGGAGGAGATCGCGGTCGAGACGCGGTATCGTCTGAAGCCGAAGGAGTTCGATTCGCCCCAGCACACGCCCATCCTCTACGACGGGAGTCTCTATGCGGTGCGGAGCGACGGGCAGCTAGCGTGCGCCGACCTGGGGGGCAAGGTGCTCTGGGAGAGCGGCTCGGCCAACCTGTTCGGCCTCGGCCCCTACATGATCGCCGACGGGCTGATCTTCGTGATGAACGACAAGGGGGTGCTCACGATGGCCGAGGCGACGCCCGTGGGCTACAAGCCGCTGGGCCAGGCGGCGGTGTTCGAGCGCGGGCACGACGCCTGGGGGCCGATGGCGCTCGCGGGGGGAAGGCTGATCGTGCGCGACCTCACGCGGGTGGCGTGCCTGGATGTGAAAAAGCAATGAGTGGCAAGTGGCTAGTGACAAGTGGCGTGTGTTGCGTGCCGCGTGCCGCGTGCCGCGTGCCCCAGAAAGGAACCGCGCTGCTTGCCGCATGCCTTCTCCTCACGTTCGGGTGTTCGGAGGAGAAGGGGAGCGGGCTGGGGAAGGACTTCAGCTACGACCTGACGGAGCTGCGGAAGGTGGACCCCAGGCTCATCCTCTATGAGGAGGCGGCCGCGATTGAGACGGGGATGAAGGAGGCCCGCGGCATCGCCGTGGACGCGCAGGACAGGGTCTACGTGGCCGGGGACGAGGCGGTGCTGGTTTTCAGCAAGGAAGGCAAACGGGAGGCGGAGATCGATGTCCAACGCGAGCTTCGCTGCCTCGCCGTGGCTGCCGACGGCACGCTGTATGTCGCCACAAAGAACAGAATGGGGGCCTTAGACCCGAAGGGGGTGGTGAAGGCGTATTCCGACGGCCGGGGCGCGGAGGCGATCATCACATCTATCGCGGTGGGCGACGGGAGCGTGTTCGTGGCCGATGCGGGGAACCGGGTGGTCGTGCGCTACGACCTGGCGGGCAGGCAGCTTGGGCTCATCGGGAAGAAGGACGCGGAGCGGGACATCCCCGGCCTGGTCGTGCCCAGCCCGCACCTCGACCTGGCGATTGGCCGCGACGGGCTGCTGTGGGTGGTGAACCCCGGCCGGCACAAGCTCGAGGCCTACACAGCGGACGGGCATCTCGAGGCCTCGTGGGGCAAGGCGTCGGCCGGCATCGAGGGCTTCAGCGGCTGCTGCAACCCGACCGACATCGCGGTGCTGCCCGATGGGCGGTTCGTGACCGCTGAAAAGGGACTGCCCCGCGTGAAGGTCTACAGCGCCGAGGGGAAGTTCGAGGGCGTCGTCGCAGCGCCCGACCGCTTCGGCAAGGATGCAGTGGGCCTCGACTTGGCCGCCGACTCGAAGGGGCGCATTCTCGTGCTCGATCCCGCGAGCAAGAGAGTGCGCGTGTTTGTGAAGAAGGGGACGAGGGGAAGCAATCCGTAATGCGTAATCCGTAATCCGTAACCAGAAGGAAGAGCCGCGGTGTCTTCTTCTCTGGTTACGGATTACGGATTGCGGATTACGCATTTCGCGAGGTGCAGGAATGCCAGAGGACACACAAGGAATCCCCCGCCGCGAGTTTCTCCGCGTGAGCGCACGAGGCGTGGCTTTGGCCGCCGTGGTGGGCGGCACGGGCTACCTGGCCACGCGCAGCCGCGAGGCGCGCTACGTGTGGCAGCTCGACCCCAGCAAGTGCACGCAGTGCGGCAAGTGCGCGACCAACTGCGTGCTCAAGCCGTCGGCGGTCAAGTGCGTCCACGCCTTCGCCATGTGCGGCTACTGCGAGCTGTGCACGGGCTACTTCGAGCCGGAGCCGAACGCGCTGACGACGGCGGCCGAGAACCAGCTCTGCCCCGTGGCGGCGATCAAGCGGACGTTTGTCGAGGACCCGTATTTCGAGTACGAGATAGACGAGCCGCTATGCATCGGCTGCGGGAAGTGCGTGGAGGGCTGCCGAGCGTTCGGCAACGGCTCGCTCTTCCTCCAGGTGCGGCACGACCGGTGCCTGAACTGCAACGAGTGCTCGATAGCGGCGGCCTGCCCGGCGGAGGCCTTTTCGCGGGTGCCCGCCACGCAGGGCTACCTCTATCGCCCAGGCTACTCGCCCGCAACGGGGAAACAGGGGTAGGACGACGACGTGAGGGCGCGTAGCTTCATCCTCGTGGCTCTGCTGGTGTCGGCCTGCGGCGCGGCGCTGGGCGTCGAGCAGCGCTTTCCGCCGCCGGAGTTCACCGAGACCCAGCACCAGCTTCCCTGCGAGCAGTATCCCCAGCCTGTGCCGTCCACGGTCCAGAACATGGACGTGTGGGTGCTCGTGGTTGCCCTGTGCCTGGCGACGTGGCTGGCGCTGGGACTGCGCTCGCGGAACGCGGTGTTCGCGCTGATGGTGGCGTGCCTGGTCTACTTCGGCTTCTGGCGGCAGGGCTGCGTGTGCCCGATTGGGGCGATTCAGAACGTGACGCTGGCTCTAGCCGATGCGAAGTACGCCATCCCCGCCGCCGTGCTGGCGTTCTTCGCGCTGCCGCTTGTCTTCACGCTGCTGTTCGGGCGGAGCTTCTGCGCGGCGGTGTGCCCGCTGGGTGGGATTCAGGACGCCGTGGTGGTCTATCCCGTGCGGGTGCCGCAATGGCTGGAGGGGGGGCTGCGGGTGCTGGCCTATGCGTATCTGGGCGGCGCGGTGATTTTCGCCGCGGTCGCGCCGGTCTTCCTCATCTGCCGCTACGACCCATTTGTGGGCTTCTTCCGCCTCAGTGGATCGCTCGGGATGCTGCTGTTCGGCGGCGGGCTGCTGGCCGTGGGGATGTTCATCGGGCGGCCCTACTGCCGGTTCCTGTGCCCCTACGGGGTGCTGCTGGGCTGGCTGTCGAGGCTGTCGGGCCGGCGTGTGACGATCACGCCCGACGCTTGCGTGCGCTGCCGCTTGTGTGAGGACTCCTGCCCCTTCGGGGCGATTCGCAAGCCTGTCGAGCCGCCGACGCCGGCCGAGCGTGTGGCCGGGCGGCGACGCCTCGCGTGGCTTCTCGGCCTCGTGCCGGTGCTCGCCGCCGTCGGCTTCGTGGCGGGCGGCGCGCTGGGCACACCATTCTCGAAGCTCCACCCCGAGGTGACGCGCGCGGAGCGCGTGCGGGCTGAGGAGCTGGGCGAGGTGAAGGGGACGACCGACGCGAGCGACGCCTTCTACGAGAGCGGGCGCACGACCGACGCTCTCTACGGCGAGGCGCGGCGTCTGCGGGGCCGCCTCGCCTTGGGCGGACGGCTCTTCGGCGCCTGGATGGGTCTCGTCGTGGGCGGGATGCTCATCCACCTCACGCTTCGCCGCCGCCGCGATGACTACGAGGCCGACCGCGGGACATGCATCGCCTGCGGACGGTGCTATGACTATTGCCCGGTGGAACTGCGCCGCCGGAAGGACGCAGGTGGGGAGACGAAAGCCAGGGGAGGATGATTGGATGAATGGATGATTGGATGGATGGAAGAGCGGGCGCCGTCTTCCCATTCATCCATTCATCCACCCGTCCATTCATCCTGCATCAGGTGAGATGACTCGAAATGAGCACTGCGCAAGAAGCTGAAGCCATCAGGCGGGCCGAAGCTGCTGAACGCAAGCAGTCCTGGCTTCAGGCTTGCCTTGTCACGGCGGCCGTGGCGGGGATCTTCTCGGTGGTGGTGAGCGGGACGATGGCCGTGGTGGCCCTGCGGAGCCAGGCGGAGGACATGCGGACGGCGGACCGGTTGGCGGAACTGAAGGTGGCGCTGCGGGACCGTCCGATGGATGAGGCCCTGAAGGAGCAGATCCGCGACTACGATGTGCGGCTGCGGCGCAGCTTCTTTCGCCGCTCGCTGGCGACCGACACGGGGCGCTCGCTGCTCCTGGCCGGAGTGGCGGTGTTCCTCATCTCGCTCAAGTCGGCGATGGTGCTCCGCAGGAAGCTCCCAATGCCCAAGGCCGAGACGCCCGTGCCCGGCCTCGTCGCCCGCCTCGCCCGCTCGTCGCGCTGGGCGGTCGCCGCGGTGGGCCTCGTGCTCGCGCTCGCCGCCGCCGGCCTCGTCGTCACTGCCTCCAGCATCCTCGTCCGCCCCGTGGCCGGCGAACAGGCAGCCAGCTATCCCTCCGACGAGGAGGTGGCGAAGAACGTGCCGGGCTTCCGCGGGCCGGGCGGACTCGGCATCTCGGCCTACACGAACGTGCCGATCTCGTGGAACGGGAAGACGGGCGAGGGGATTGTGTGGAAGACGCCCGTGCCGCTGGGCGCGCCCAGCTCGCCCATCGTCTGGGGCGATCGCATCTTCCTCACGGGCTCGAGCAAGAAGCTCCTGGAGGTCTACTGCTTCGACCTGGCGGACGGCAAGCTCCTGTGGCAGCACGAGGCGGCGGGCATCCCCGGCAGCCCCGCCGAACGGCCGAAGGTGATGGAGGGCGTGGAATGGGCGCCCTCCACCCCCGCGACCGACGGCGCCCGCGTCTACGCCATCTTCGCCACGGGCGACGTGCTGGCCGTGGACTACAGCGGCAAACGGGTCTGGGCGCGCAACCTCGGCACGCCCGACAACCACTACGGCCACGCCTCCTCCCTCGCCATGTGGCGCAACCTGGTCATCATCCAATACGACCAGGCAACATCCGACGACAAGAAGTCGAAGCTCATTGCCCTCGATGGTGCGACCGGCCGCACGGTGTGGGAGACCAAGCGCGACTCGCCGCAGACCTGGGCGACCCCCCTCGTGGCGAAGACGCCGAAGGGCGACCAGATCATCTGCTCGGGCGACCCGTTCCTGTGCGGCTACGACGCGGCGTCGGGCAAGGAACTGTGGCGGGCCGAATGCCTGGGCGGCGAGATCGCCCCCTCGCCTACCTACGCCAACGGCGTGGCCTACACCGCCAACGCGGGCTCTTACGCCACCGCCGTCCGCACCGATGGCACGGGCGACGTGACGAAGTCGCACATCCTGTGGAAGGCCGAGGATGGCCTGCCCGACATCTGTAGCCCGCTGACGAACGGCGAACTGGTCTGGGCGCTCACCACCGGCGGCCTGCTGACCTGCTATGACGCCAAGACGGGCAAGCGGGTGTGGGAGAAGGACTTCGAGCAGAACTGCGAGGCGTCGCCCAGCCTCGCCGGCGGCTGGGTACTTGTGACCACGCTGAAGGGCGTGACGCACTTCGTCGCCGCGGCCCGCGAGCTCAAGGTGTTGGGCAAGGCCGAGTTGGGCGAGGGGTGTCGGACAAGCCCGGCTTTTCTCGATGGGCGAATCATCATTCGGGGCGAGAAGCATCTGTTCTGTATTGGCAAGAAGTGAACTCGAAGCGAGGATGAATGGATGATTGGATGGGTGGATGAATGTCAGAACCAGTCTTCCATTCCTCCATCCATCCACCCATCCATCCTCTTGTAGGGACACGATGAGCGCGCCGGACCTCACATTCGTTGACCAAGCCGTCGAGCAGATCGGGCGTGGGCCAGAGAAGGTCATCCCCATCCTCCAGGCCATCCAGGCCCACTATCGCTATCTGCCCGAGGACGCGCTGCGGCGGGTGTGCGAGACCACCGAGATCACGCCCGCCGCCATCATGGGCGTCTCCACCTTCTACACCCAGTTCCGCCACCGCCCGATGGGCGAGCACCTGGTCCGCGTGTGCGTCGGCACCGCCTGCCACGTCAAGGGCGCGGGACTCGTCCACGACGCCTTCGTCCGCCACCTGCGCATCGCCGAGGGGGACGACACGGACCCCGACCGCCTCTTCACCGTCCAGAAGATCGCCTGCCTCGGCTGCTGCACGCTGGCGCCGGTCATCCAGATAGACGAGGTGACATACGGGCACCTGACGCCCGACCGCGTGCCGGCCGTGCTGCGCGACTTCCTGGAGCTTGACCGCACGGGGGAGCAGAAGCACTGGGCCGACCGCCCGGCCGAGCACGAGGGCGACGGGGCGGAGATACGCATCGGCCTGGGCTCCTGCTGCATCGCGCGCGGCAGCGGCAAGATCGAGCACGCGCTTCAGGTGGCCATCGCGCACAGCGGCGTCCGCGCCCGCATCAAGCGCGTGGGCTGCGTGGGCATGTGCCACCAGACGCCCCTCGTCGAGATCGTCCGTCCAGGCCACCCGACGGCCCTCTACGCCCAGGTGCAGCCCGAGGACGTCGAGGCCATCGTCCTCCGCCACTTCCGCCCCCGCAGCTTCGGCCAGCGCCTCAAGGTCGCCGCCACAAGCCTCCTCGACCGCCTGTTCACCGACGCCGCCTGGGCGCCCGTGACCCGCTACGCGCTGGACGTGCGCGAGCCGCACGTGGCCGCCTTCCTCGGCCCGCAGAAGCACCTGGCCGTCGAGCACTGCGGCGAGATTGACCCCACCGATCTCGACGAGTACCTGGCCCACGACGGCTTCCACGCCCTGCGGGACTGCGTGACCAGTCGCCGCCCCGAGGACATCATCGAAGATGTCCGCCGCAGCGGCCTCCGAGGGCGTGGCGGAGCCGGCTTCCTCACTGGCCTCAAGTGGCAGCGCGTCCGTGAAGCGCCCGGCCCCAGGAAGCACATCGTCCTCAACGGCGACGAGGGGGACCCCGGGGCGTTCATGGACCGCATGCTCCTGGAATCCTATCCCTATCGCGTCCTGGAGGGGATGATCATTGCGGCATTCGCGGTCGGGGCGGACGAGGGCTACCTCTACATCCGCGAGGAGTATCCGCTGGCCGTCCGCCGCGTGCGCGAGGCGCTCCGCGTCCTCGCCCAGCGCGGCTTCCTGGGCGACAACATCCTCGGCAGCGGCTTCTCCCTGCGCCTCCACATAATGGAAGGCGCCGGGGCGTTCGTGTGCGGGGAGGAGACGGCGCTCCTCGCCTCCATCGAGGGCAAGCGCGGCATGCCGCGGCTCCGCCCGCCCTATCCCGCCGAGCGCGGGCTCTGGGGCAAGCCGACCCTCATCAACAATGTGGAGACCTATGCCCTCGTGCCGTGGATTCTCCGGAACGGGGCCGACGCCTTCGCCGCCATCGGCACGGCCACCAGCAAGGGCACGAAGGTCTTCGCCCTCGCCGGCAAGGTGGCCCGCGGCGGCCTCATCGAGGTCCCGATGGGCATCTCCATCCGCGAGGTCGTCGAAGAAGTCGGCGGCGGAGTGGGCCAGGCGCCCGCCTGCGCCGGTCTCCCGGCCACGGCGAAACGCGAGGAGCGGCACTTCAAGGCCGTGCAAATCGGCGGACCCTCCGGCGGCTGCCTACCCGCGAGCATGGGCGACGTGCCGGTGGACTTCGAGGCCCTGACCGGCGCGGGGGCCATCATGGGCTCGGGCGGACTCGTCGTGCTGGACGACCTCGATTGCATGGTGGACATCGCGCACTACTTCCTGGAGTTCACCCAGAACCAGTCGTGCGGCCGCTGCACCTTCTGCCGCATCGGCACGAAGCGCATGCTCGATGTGCTGGAACGCCTCCGCACCGGGGAGGGGCGGAAGGGCGACATCGAGGAGCTCGAGCACCTGGCCGCGATGGTCAAGAAGGGCAGCCTGTGCGGCCTGGGCAAGACCGCGCCCAATCCCGTGCTGACGACCATCCGCTACTTCCGCGACGAGTACGAGGCCCACATCGCCGGCCGCTGCCCCGCCGGCCGCTGCAAGGCCCTTATCAAGTACCTGGTCACCGACGACTGCATCGGCTGCACCCTCTGCGCCCAGCACTGCCCCGCCGATGCCATCGCCATGAAGCCGTACGAGAAGCACGAGATTGACACGGCCAAGTGCATCCGCTGCGGCACCTGCAAGGCCCTGTGCCCCGTGGCGGCGATCAAGGTGGAGTGAATGATCCGTCTGATCCGTCTGATCCGTCTGATCTGTCCCATCGGCTTCCAGGCTTAGGCCATGCCCAAGCTCACGATTGATAGCCGCCCGGTCGAGGTCCCCCCTGGCGCCACCGTGCTCGACGCCGCGCGCAAGCTCGGCATCGAGATTCCCACGCTCTGCCACCTCGACGGCTTCGAGCCCTCCACCTCGTGCTTCGTCTGCGTCGTCAAGCTCAAGGGCAAGCCGGGCCTCGTGCCATCGTGCGCGACCGCCGCCACCGAGGGCATGGAGGTCGAGAGCGAGAGCGAGGAGGTCCGCGACGCTCGCCGCACGGCGCTCGAACTGCTCCTGAGCGACCACCTGGGCGACTGCATCGCCCCCTGCCAGGCCGTGTGCCCCGCCCACATGAACATCCCGCGGATGCTCCGCCAGATCGCCGCGGGCCGCCTCCGCGACGCCGTGATGACGGTGAAGGAGCACATCCCGCTCCCCGCGGTCCTCGGCCGCATCTGCCCTGCTCCCTGCGAGAAGGGCTGCCGGCGGGGCCAGATCCCAGATTCCAGATTCCAGATTCCAGATTCTGAAATCGGAAATCGGAAATCGGAAATCGGAAATAGTGCGGTCTCCATCTGTCTGCTCAAGCGCTTCGTCGGCGATGCCGACCTCGCGGCTCCCGAGCCGTGGCTGCCCGAGCGGAAGCCGAGCACGGGCAGGCGGGTCGCCATCGTCGGCGCCGGCCCCGCCGGCCTCTCTGCCGCCTGGTATCTGCTCCAGGACGGCCACGCCGTCACTGTGTTCGACGACCACGAGAAGCCGGGCGGCATGCTCCAGTACGCGGTGCCCGAGGACAAGTTGCCCCGTGCCGCCCTCGACGCCGAGATAGCCCTCATCACCCGCCTCGGGGCCGAACTGCGCCTCGGCAAGCGGGTCGAGAACATCACCGAGCTTCGGAACTCCTTCGACGCGATTCTTGTGGCCGCGGGTGAGCTTCGGCCGGGCGATGCCGCACGCCTGGGCCTGCCGGCCTCGAAGACAGGCGTCGTGGCCGACAAGGAGTCCCTTGCCACGCCCGTCGCCGGCGACTTCGCCGCCGGCGGCGCCATTCGCCCCCA
>VGYV01000235.1 GCA_016872855.1 Planctomycetota bacterium | reverse complement strand
CTCTGGCCGACCTGGCGGGCCTCGTCCCCGCCCCGGGCAAGACCATCAACCTCGCCCTCGCGCTCCCCAGCCTCGGCCTCGAGCTGGGCGCCGGCCGCAGCCGCCCCCGTACCAACGCCCTCACCCTCCGCCCCGCTTGGTCCCCCCGCCTCTCCGCCGACATCCGATGGGGATTCATCAAGGACTAAGTGGCGTTCAGCGGTTCGGCTCCTGGGGGCGGAGACTGCCTGAAGGCAGGACTCCAAACGGGTCGCTCTCCTGGTTCGGAGTCCTGCCTTCAGGCAGTCTTGGTGGCGCCGAAGGCGCTCCCGAATCGCTGAAAGCTGTCTGGCCTGCGTTTGCCGCCAGAGGCGGGCTAGGGCGTCTCGCCCAGCGCGCGACGCAGGATGCCGCGGTGTCGCTTGAGGCGGGCCTTCGCCGCGTCGCGGCTCAGGCCGCGGCGGGCCATGAGGATGGCCACCTTGAGCTCGCCGCCCGCGTCGGCCAGGCACTGGCGGGCCGCCGCCTCGTCCAGGCCGCAAAGCTGCCGCAGGATGCGGGCGGAGCGGACGCGGAGCTTGTTGTTCGTCGCCCGCAGGTCCACCATCAGGTTGCCGTAGCACTTCCCCAATCGCACCATCGCCGCCGTCGTCAGGGTGTTCAGGACCAGCTTCGTCGCCGTCCCCGCCTTCAGGCGGGTCGAGCCGGTGAGCACCTCCGGCCCGGCGTCCACCGCGATCACCACGTCGGCGGGCGGCGGCCCGTCGAGCCGCGGGTTGCACGTGATGAAGAGCGTGCGGGCGCCCAAGCTGCGGGCGAACTCGAGTCCGCCGCGCACGAAGGGCGTGAGGCCGCAGGCGGCGATGCCGGCCAGGACGTCGTTCGGCCCGAAGCCGCGCTCGCGGAGGGCCGCGGCGCCCTCCTCCGCGCGGTCCTCCGCCCCCTCGATGGCGCGGACGAGCGCCTCGCGCCCGCCCGCGATGACGGCCTGGACCTGCTCGGGGTCGGTGCCAAACGTCGGCGGGCACTCCGCCGCGTCGAGCGTGCCCAGCCGCCCGCTCGTGCCCGCGCCGATGTAGAAGAGCCGCCCGCCCGCGCGAAACGCTGCCACGACCATCTCGACCGCCCGCGCGATCTCCTCCCTCGCCGCATGCACCGCCGCGGGCACCAGCGCGTCCTGCGCGTTCATCAGGTCCACGATCTCGAGCGTCGAGAGCGCGTCGAGGCGCTCGCTGGCGGGATTCCGCTGCTCGGTGAGCGCTCGGTCGAGAGGACTGCACTCCATGGCGTGTCTCCAATACCGGAACCAAGGGACCCAAGCGACCTAAGGGACCCAAGGGACGTGTCGGCCTGCCATCGCGCATCGGTCCCTTTCGTCCCTTAGGTCCCTTGTGTCCCTTTGGTCCTTTGTTGGCCGAGCCGCCGCTGCTCTCGCCGCGCCGCGGGCTTTCGCCCGGGCACGATCTTCCCCAGCACCACGGGCCTCGCCGCCCCCGTGGCCGACGGCAGGTTGCCCGGGCGGCCGGCCAACGTCTCGCGGGCCAGGATGGCGAAGGCCAGTGCCTCCTTCGCGTCCACGGGGGTGCCGAACTCGTCCGACGTGAGCACGGGAATGGGGGCGAAGGCGTCGGCCAGGCGGCGCATCAGCGTGCGGTTGTGGCACCCGCCGCCGCTGGCCACCACCTCGTCCACCCGGCCCCTGGGGGCGACGAAACGCCGCCAGGCATCGGCCACGCTCTCCGCCGTGAATGCGGTCGCCGTTGCCAGGATGTCGGCCGGCGTAAGACCGCCTAAAGGCGGGACTCCGAACGCGCCTGCCTTCGTTTGGAGTCCCGCCTTCAGGCGGTCTTCTCCTGTCACGCGCAGCAGGACCTCGCGCGCGAAGGGGACTCCAAAGGCCTCGCGGCCCGTGGACTTCGGCGGCTTGCGCCGGAGGTAGGGATGGCGCAGGAGCCAGCGGAGCAGCGGGTCCGACACAGTGCCCCGCGCCGCCATCGCCCCGTCGCGGTCGTAGGTCCGGCGGCCGTGGGTGAAGAGCGACACGAGGGCGTCGAGGAGCATGTTGCCCGGCCCGGTGTCGAAGGCCAACACGTCGCCCGCCCGGCAGGCGGGGGGGAGATGCGTCACGTTGGCGATGCCGCCCAGGTTGAGCACGAGCCGCCCCCGGCGGCGGTGGCGCAGGAGCAAGTAGTCCACGTAGGGCACGAGGGGCGCCCCCTGGCCGCCGGCGGCCATGTCGCGCGGGCGGAAGTCCGCGACCGTCGTCACACCCGTCCGCTCGGCGATGACGCACGGCTCGCCGATCTGGAGCGTGGCCGCGAGGCGAGAAAAGGGGACATTCAACTTTTTCGACGAAAAAGTAGAACGTCCCCTTTTCTCGCCCGGGAGATGGTGTATCGTCTGGCCGTGTGAGCCAATAAGGGCGATACGCCTCAGCGGCACCCCCGCCCGTCGGGCGATTGCGATGGCCGCCTCGGCGAACAGCTCGCCCAGCAGCACGTTCGCCCGGCAAACCCTGTCCACCGTGCCCGTCGCCGGCGACGACACCTCCGCGATCGCCCTCCGCACGGCCGGGGGAAACGGAAACGTGGCGAACGCCCGCAGCTCGGCCCGCGTGGCGAGCCCCGTGCCGCGGATGGCGGCGAGCGCCGCCGCCACTCCGTCGTACGATGTGCCCGACATCAGCCCGATGACCAGGTCCTCTCCGCGTCTCTTGCCGCGCACGCGATGCTCCCGACGGCCCGCTCCCCCCGCCGGATTATAGCCGTTGCGAGGCCACGTGGCAATCCTCTCTGGATGCGGTAACGGACTTGGCAAGACCTCAGCGCGCGGCGCGGGCGCGCTGCCATTCGAAGATGGAGGGGACATCGGGCTGCGGGCGCGGCGCCTCGGCGGCGAAGGGGGCGAAGGCGTTGTCACGCGCGACGAGGGGTTTGCCCGGGCCGCCCACGAGCTGGCCGCTGCCGCCGAAGATGCGGTTGCCGATGAGCTCGATGCCCACACAGTCGGCGGTCGAAAGCTGAATGGCCGGCTGCCTGGGGTCGGCCAGGGCGAAGACGTTTCCCCGTATGATGTGGTCGAACGAGCAGGTGCGGGCGAAGACGCCGGGGCCGGCCTGGACGACGAAGCGGTTGTGGAGGATGAGCCAGGCCTCGTTCATCCCGCCCATCCACAGGCCGGCCTTGGGCGAGCGGAAGTCGCAGTTGTAGACCACGTTTCGCGGGCCGTTCGGCCCGTGGGCCACGTCGTTGGGCGGCGAGGCCCAGGCGCCGTAGCCATACGTGCCCCACGAGCCGGCCGCGTCCACCACGCACTGCTCGAAGAGGTTCTCGTTGGTCCAGCCCGCGTGCCACTGGGCGTCGCTGCCGCTGAACGTGCCGCGGCGGATGACGTTGCCCGACGACGCCCACTGCACGCACGGGGCGTGGCGCATCTTGCGTGTCGTCACGCCGTCTATCAGGCAGTCCCACGAATGCTGCCAGCCGACGTAGGCGGTGCCGCCGCCGCCGTGGTACCAGGCGTCGTCGGCCACGCAGTCGCGAATCTCGCACCACTTGCCCCACGTGGCGTGGAGCGGGAAGCGGCCGGCCTTGGTGACCGTGACGCCGCGCGCCCAGCACTCCCAGCCGACGCAGAAGTAGACGCCATTCGTCCACAGCTTCTCCGTCTGCACCAGCGTGAGGCCCTCGACGCCACAGCGGCGGATGGGATAGACCTTCTGCGCGGTCGCGCCGTCAGTGATCGGGAAGTCGTAGCGGAGGGGCTGATTGAGCCGCACGCGCACCCCGTTCGGAGTCCCGCCTTCAGGCGGTCTCACGTTCGTAGTTCCGCCTTCAGGCGGTCTTGCGTTCGTAGTTCCGCCTTCAGGCGGTCTTGCGTTTGTAGTTCCGCCTTCAGGTGGTCTTGCGTTCACGGCTTCAACTCGGAAGGCATAGCGCCGATAGTCGCCCCATTTGCAGGCGTTGCGCACGAGGGCATTCCAGCGCGGCGTGGCGGGCGCGTGAAGAACCAGGGCGTCGCCTGGCTTCAGATCTGGCGCCGCGTCGAGCGCGATCTCGGTGTCGCCGCGGAGTCCGTCCTTCGCCAGCTTCCAGGTCGGGCCGCTGCGGCTGTCGCCCACAAAGGTGATCGCCGCGGCGTCGCCTGGGAACCACCGCTTCCCCACTGGCCGGCTGGCCTGTGGGTCCACTTTCACGCCGATCGTCGCCTCGGCCTTGCGGTCGCCCTTCCACTCGGCAACGGCCTTGAGCGTGTGGTCGCCCGCGCCGACCGCTCGCACGACCGGCTCGCCCGTCAGGCGAATCGAGAAGGTGCCGCCCCAGTGCGCGTGCTGGGCGCGCTCGGCGACCACCTTGCCACCCGCCTCGACCGCGATGCGCTGAAGGCCGTCGGGCGCCGCGTGAACCTCGATCCACGTGTCGGGGCCAATCGTGTCGCCCGGCTTGGGCCGGAAGAAGCCCACGCCGCCCCTGGGCGCGGCATAGCGGAAGACGAGCTTCGTCGCCTCGGCCCCCTGGCCGCGAATGACCACGCCGCTGTCGGTGATGACGACCGGGCGGTCGAGGTGATAGGTGCCCTTGCCGAGCAGGAGCGCCCCGCCGCCCGCCTTGCCGACGGCTGCGGCGCCCCGCTCGATGGCCTCGGCGTCGTCGCGGTCGTCGTCCGCCTTCCCGCCGAAATCCTCGACCCTCGCCCGCTCGGGCACGTTCGGGATGCTGCCGGGCACGCCTGCGTAGCGCCAGTCGGGGTACACGATGCCGTCCGGCCCCACCACGTCGGCAGCCGTCAGCCGTTGCTTCTCGTCGGGGCGAATCTTGTAGGCCGGCTCCCACGGCGGCCCCTCCGCCGCAAGGGCCGAAGCCGCGGTCACTGCGCACGCGATGGCAAGCTGTGCCAAGTTCATGCTTCGCTCCCTTGGGCGCGGTCAGTTGCCCGCTGAGTGTTGCCCAAACCCTCTCCAGCGGACCAGGCCCGCTCGGAGTCCCGCCTTTAGGCGGCTTGAGGTGGGGAGGACCGCCTGAAGGCGGGACTCCCAACGAGTTCACTTTCTGGACAATACTCCCTCCGCCTCTCTCGTCAGCGCGACAGACTTGGCGGCGATGGGGGCGCCCTGGGCGTCGAGGAGTTCCACCTTCGCCTCGTGCTGGCCTGGGGCGAGTTTCGAGGGGTCGAAGACGACCTGGCACTGCCTCAGGCTCGTGGGGGCGAGAAGGAGCAGGCCGCCCTGTGTCGGCGGCGCCACGTCGGCCCGGACCTCGAAGGGCGCGGTCAACTGGCTCTGCCCCAGCGTGAAGCGCACGCTCGCGGGCGACACGGTCTTCGCCACGGAGATCATCGCGAAGCCGACCCGGTCCTGCTCGTCGTAGGACGCCTGGTCGAGCGACACCGTGAGCGGCTGAGGAATCACTTCCCGCAAGCTCAAGTCGTCCACCCACACGGTCCCCGGCCCTTGCACCCAGATGGCGAGGTATTTGGGCACGGCGGGGAAGTTCATCTCCACGCGGGTCCAGATGCGGGTCCAACTGTCGGCGGCCGGCTTGTCCTTGCCCTCGCGGGTCGAGCGTGCCGCGCCGTCGGGCAGCGCGATGCGGATGGTCGGCGGCACGGTGCGGCCCTTCCACTTGACCCACGCCGAGAACTCGTAGATGCGGTCGGTCGCGAGCGAGAGGTTCAGCCCGCCGCCGGCCCACGAGGGCCAGACGAGCACGGTGCAGGCCTGGGTGCTGCTGTCGGCGGGGATTTCGATGCGGGCCGACTGCTTGCCGCCGTGGCGTTCGGCGGGGTCGAGTGCGCCCGTGCCCTTGCCGTTCCAGGGCTGCACCTGCCAGGGCTTCATCGCCGCCTCGAAGTCGGAGGGCGGCAGAAGCTCGGGGCCGAACTTCGTCTCCTCCTTCTCTGGTACCGCCCACGGGACATCGAGCGGAGAGAGACCAGGGACTTCGGGGCCATCTATGCCTGGCAGTTGTTCCAGAATCTTCTCCATAGCGACGATATGGCCTGCCAGTGTCCGGCGCCACTTGCGGAGGGTGGACGGGTGCGGCGGGGGCGTGCGGTCGCCGCTGGCCAGCGCCTGAAAGCCCCAGCCCACCTGCCCAAGGATGCGCGTGAGGGCCTGCTTCGCTTCGGCGACGGCTCTCTTGTTCGCCGCGCGGTCCGACGCGGCGGCCGGGGCCATCCATTGGCGGAGCAGGTGCGCATAGCGGTAGTCGTCCACGCCCTCGCGGACGGCTTCCCAGTAGAGGGTGGGGAGCGGGCCGTCGGGCGCGGGGTAGACGTAGCCCTCGTCGTCCTGGCGCAGGCCCTTGAGGCCGCCGTCGCCGAAGCGATAGACCCATTGCGAGATCTGGGCGGCGCCGGTCTTGAGGCCGTGGAAGCCGAAGAAGTAGCGGGGGCCGGGCAGGGTGTGGCCCGCGCCGTTGTAGACGCCGTAGGGCTTCTTGCGGCCGACGAGCGCCGCCGCGATGTCGGGCGTGAAGCGGTTGGTGCTCAGGAAGTCCACCACGTCCGAGAGCTTGCCGATCTCGTCGTTGCCCATGGCGATGCCGCCGCCGATGTCGGTCCAGGTCGTGATGTCGGGATAGCGCTTCTTGACGAGGCCGTAGTAGTAGACCGCCTCGTCGAGCAGATTGTGGGCGCCCGCCTCGTCCATCAGGTAGGCGCGGAGCGGGGGCCAGCCCTCGGCCTTCGCCTCCTCGCGGACCACGTCAATCGCCTTGCACAGGTCGTCATCTATCTTCTTGCTGTGCGGCCAGTGGACGAACCAGTTTTTCTCCTTGTCCCAGTAGTAGGCGATCTGGTGCCCGACCTCGAACGTGAGGGGGAACTGCCACTTGCCGAACACCTTGGTCGCGGCGGCCATCATCCGCTTGCAGCGGGCGCGGGTGGCCGCCACGTCGTCATCGCCGAAGGTCTGGTCGCGGGTCACGATTTCGGCGCCGATGGGCGTCTCGAAGGCGTTCAGCCCGTGCTCCCGCATGTCCGTCAGCTCCCTCAGCAGCATCGCGTCGTCCTCGGCAGGGCGAGGGTAGAACATCGCCATCTCGACCGGCACGGGCGGGAGGGCGAAGGGGAGCACAAGGAGCCCAAGCTTGAGTTGCGTCGCCTCGCGGCCCTCGGCCTTGATTGTGACCGTGCCGCCGTAGAAGCCGCTTTGCGCGCCGTCGGGCACCTTGAGGGTGAGCCACACCTGAGCGGTTGATCCCTTCGCAACGGCAAATGTCGGGCGCTTCTCCAGAATGTAGGGCTCCAGGCGACATGTCTTCGCCCTGGCGTCCACGGGCACGCGGAGGCAGCGGACGAGTCGCACGTCAATGTGGTCTGCGGGAACCAGGTCGTCGCCGTCGCTGCGCAGTTCGGAGACCTGGACGCTCACGCCCTTGAGCGGCTCGAGCGCGTGGATGCCGAACGACAGCGGCTCGTACTCGCCCCGGGCGGCGAATGCGTTCAGTTGCGTCGTGCGCTCGGAGGGGAACGGCGGCGAGGCGGGGGAGACGGGCAGGAGCGGGTCGCGCGCGAAGACCACATAGCCGCGGCGCGCCTCGTCGGCGGTCGGCGTAAGCGCGATGGGGCCGGTGGGTTCGGGCGGCAGCTCGGTCCAGCCCTTCGGAGCGGGCGGGAGCTCGGGCGCGACCGAGCCCCAGACCCTGAACTGCTCCGGCGGCGCGGCGGGGACGCTCGCCGTGCCGAACGCCAGGAGAAGCAGTCCCCATCGCATCGTCCGCATGGTACGGCTCCTTGCGTGGTGTAGCCGCAAGCGTCCCGCTTGCGGTCCTCTCAGGCCCAGGCCATTCGACAAGCGGGACGCTTGTCGCTACGGATCAATAGTAGCCGACGCGCGGCTGGCCGTGGTCGCCGAGCATCTCACCGTGGTCGCTGGTGAAGATGACAATCGTATCGTCGCGTTGCCCCGAAGCCTCGAGGGCGGCGAGCAGGCGGTCCACGTGCGGCGTGCGGATGTGGGGGTTGCCCAGCGCGCCCACCGTGTCCCACCGCTGCTGGTCGGTGCGAATCCACAGGATATTCGGCCTCGCGTCGGGCATTCTCAGTCGCTCCTTGTGATCGCTCTCGACCGGCGGGCTCAGGGCTGCTCCTTGGCCTTGATGAGGGCGGCGGCGGCCTCGGCCTGCTCCTGCATTTCGCCGGCCTTCCGCTTGCAGAACTCGGGCGACACGGCGCCGGCCTTCGGCGCAGCCGCTGCCCGCTGGTAGTTGTCGGCGGCCTTGAGGAAGCTCTCCCGCGCGAGCTTGAGGGCATTGAGCGCCTCGGCTTGCCAACGCCGACGGCTCGCCTCGTCCTTCGCCCGGCCGCCCTCACGCTCGAAGAAGGGGGCTGTGATGAGGAGGTAGACCCTGGCGGCGACCTCGCGGCAGTCGGCCGCCTCGGCCCACTTGCCCTCCCGCTCCTTCTGCGCTGTGTCCGACAGGCGGCAGGGGATGGCCGTGGGAACGTAGGCGAACTTCGCCAGAAGCTCGGTCACATCGCGCTCGACGGCGGCGCGGACCTCCTCGCCGCCCGCCTTCTGGAGGTCCTGCTCGTAGAGCGCGCGATTCGCCTTGACCTTCGGGGGATAGAGCTTCTCGGCCCGTTGGGTGCAGATGGCCGCCAGGTCCCTCTTCCCGAACTGCGAGTAGGCGCGGGTCTGCTCGACCTCGAAGGGGATGATCAGCTCGTCGAACGCCCGTGCGGCGGCGAGGCGCCAGACGGCGGCCTCGCGGAACTTCCCCTCCCTCTCCAGCTTCGCCGCCTCGCCCTCGGCGTCGCGCCCCACGATCAGCGCTCTCGCCCGGCCGCCCGCGTAGAGCGCCGCCAGCGCGAGGCCGAGGCGAATGACCGCACAACGAGGTCCGCCCATAGCCACTCTCCATGCAGGCCCGTTTCACGCTTTCCCATACTACTCACCAAGAGCGGGCTTTCAACTGAATGGGTGGGGCGTGTTGCCCAAACCCAGATCAGGGGATCAGCCCCGTTCGGAGTCCCGCCTTCAGGCGGATTGGGGCGAGAGAAGACCGCCTGAAGGCGGGACTCCCAACGCATTGACCATTTGGGCAACACGCCCGGTGGCCGTGACCCCACCCTGGGACGCTAAGCGAGCGCGCACTCGCATCGAAGACCGGGCTCAGCTCAGTGCAGGAGAGGACGAAGGCGTCGAAGGCTTCCGCATCGGGGGCTGGGCCACACACGCACAGCCAGGCCACGCAGCGGCCGGCGGCGCGAAGCTCGCGGCCGGTGAGCACGTCGTCGTGCGGCACCAGGGGCGCGCTGCACCAGAGGGCGACCGCGCCGGTGCGTCGCTGGCCGAAGGCCCAGTG
The DNA here is from genome assembly GCA_016872855.1 of Planctomycetota bacterium. GTDB lineage: Bacteria > Planctomycetota > PUPC01 > DSUN01 > DSUN01 > DSUN01. Next base: position 2,489 of record VGYV01000235.1, on the reverse strand, counting down.
GTCCCGGACCTCCTGGCGGTCGAAGGCGTCGGATGGCCAGTGGGCGTGGGTGAAGCCGACGGGGTGGGCGTCGGGGATGTCGAAGATTTCGGCCAGCACCCCCTCGGTCTGCGACAGGCGCGGGAGCAGGCCGTTGCCATACCAGTAGCCGGGCCGCGACTGGCTTTGGTCAAATGTGGCGCCCGGGTGGTTGACGAAGACGTGGCAGTCGCGTGCGAGCGTGGCCTGCCACAGGTGCTGTTGGTAGCCTGGCTTGCCGGGCCACAGGGCGGCGCGCCAGTTCGCGGGCGTCTCCGCCGCGCCCTCTCCTGAATCAAAGGACGCGGGGATGGCCAGCGACGTGAGCAGGTAGTCAGCCGTCTTGTGGAGCACCACCTCCGCGCCGTCCTGGCGGTAGCGGCGGCAGGCGGGCTGCGACATCAGCGGGGCTAGGTCGGCCGGCGGCCGATAAGTCGGCGACGAGGCGACGAAGCCGATCCAGTTGGTGTGGGCGACAACGGCCTCGGGCGTCGCGTAGGACAGCAGGGCCTGCGTGCCGCCCGTCTCGGGGTAGAGCACATTGCGGTAGACCCGCCCCTGGGGCGCAATGACCACGCCGTCGGAGGCGTGGGCCGCCAGGTCGCGGAACACGCCGTCCACGATCTTCGCCGCCCGGTGCGCCAGGGCCTCATCGCCCGAGAAGTCCACAACGTTCATTAGCGCCGCGACGGACAGCGGCATGTAGGTGCTGGAGAGGTATTCGCGGAAGCCGACGGGCTCGACCTCGGCGAGCCAGGCGGCGCAGCGCCGGGCGCCGAGGGCCGCCTGCTCGCGCCCAGACCGCTCGCCAGCTCGCGGTGGCCCGCCGCTGTTGGTGAAGCGCTCGTCGGGCCACAGGCGTCCCGCGAGAAGCTGGCAGCCGTGGAAGAGCAGGCTGTGGTTCTCGCTGCCGAAGCACATCGCGTCGGTGCCAGGCTCGTCGTCCCAGTAGCGGAAGGCGAGAGCGGTCCTGCGGATGGCGGCCCGCTCATCGGGCGAAACGAGGCCGAGGCAGACCATGCGCAGGAGCGCGGCGAGCGTGAAGTCCGAGCAGTCGCGCCGCTCGTCAATCCCCCTGAGCGTGGCCTCGAAGATCGCCGATTCGTCGGCTTGTTCCCCCGGAAGGCCTGTTACGGTCCCCTGCGGGTGTGGGCGGGGCCTCCGTGCCCCGCGCGGGGCAGAGACGCCCCGCCCACATGGGTTGCCATCCGTTGGCGCTGCCGCGTCCCCCAGCAGCTCTGGCGAGCCATCCAGGATGCGGCGGGCGAGGACGTTGAGGATGTGCCGCGCGCCGTCGCGGGCGAAGTGGCGGACGTGCTCGCGGCGATGCTCGCCGAGGGGCAGCGGCGATGGCTGCGCGGGCGGGCGATTCGCGGGGATCTCTAGCGCCCGCTCGAGCGACTGGCCCGCGGCCTCGATAGTGACCTTGAGAGCGAAGGCGCCGCCGGGGGCGAAGCTCACGCCACGCTCGCCCGCGGGCCATGGGGCCACAGGCGGGACGCCTGTGCCACCCGCCGGACTCATGCTCACCCGCGCGTCGCCGGGTGCGGGGAGCGCGGAGGCCAGGGCATCGCGCCCCGCGGCGCGCACGCTCATCAGCCAGCGCTCGGCCTCGGCGAGCTGTGCCGTTGCCGCGGGCTCGCCTGGCAGGCGGATGGCGAGGTCCGTCGCGCTGTCGGGCACCTGGAGGCCGAAGAGCATGCGGGTGTCGCGCACGCCGAGCGCCTGGAGGCGTACGCAGAACTGGTTAACGCCTCGGCGGAGCGACAGCGTGAGGGCCGCCGGCGTGGGGTACATGTAGCGAGGCACGTCGTGGCGCAGCACGTGCGCGCCGTTCACCCACAGGTCGGCCGTGCCGCAGGCCCAGAGGCGCGCGGCGAGCGCGGCATCAGCGGGCGAATGCACGTCGGTCGTGGCCCAGAGGTCGAGGACCTCGAGCAGCGACGAAAAGCCACTGCACTCGACGAAGATGTTCTGGCCTGGGGCGTAGAAGCGCCACGCCTCGCCGCCTGGCCCAGACTGGCCGAGCGCGGCGGCGCCGGGCGGCTCCGCGATGGCCGGGTCCACCGCCGCCCGCCGCATCTCATCATCAGAGCCGCTCGGGCCGCCGTACGGCGTCCGCCGCGGCCCGGCCACCAGCCAGTGCCGCACGTAGCCCTCGGGGTCGCAACTGAAGCCGCAGGCGTGCTCTGCCATCGCGTATCCTCACAGGCGTGGGCCGGCCGCTTAGCGTGACGTTCTGACATTCTTAAGAATGTGAGAACGTCGCCGGGGAAGCTCTAGATGGCTCGTCACGATTCCCGGTCGTCGTAGCCACAAGCGTCCCGCTTGTGGACCGTGCCAGGGCCATCGGCTGGCAAGCGGGACGCTTGCCGCTACAAGAGCGCCCGTGGTGGTCAGTGACGGAACGACCGGGAATCGTCGCGAGCCATCTAAATAGCTTCCAGCGATTCGGCTCATTGGGGTAAGGA
>VGYV01000234.1 GCA_016872855.1 Planctomycetota bacterium | reverse complement strand
CTTCTCGGCCGGAGCCTTCTCGTCAGGAGCCTTCTCAGCAGGCGCTTTCTCGTCAGGGGCCTTCTCGGCGGGCGCCTTTTCGGCCGGGGCCTTTTCGTCAGGAGCCTTCTCAGCAGGCGCCTTCTCCTCCGGCGCCTTGACGTCTGGGGCCTTCTCGTCGGGGGCCTTGGGCGGGAGCCCTTCATCCACCGGCTCGGCCTTCTTCGGCGCTTCGGGCGGCTTGATGTCGGGGTTCTGCCGTGCCTTAGGTGGGGGGAGCGAGGGGGGTTCGGGGGTCTTCTTGTAGGGGTTGATGCCCCAGACCCAGGTGGCGGCAATGCCGAGGGCCATGATGAAGGTGGCGAGGATGGGGAGCGCGGTGTAGATGTTCGAGCGGGCTTGGGCGCGTGCCATTCAATCACCTCCGGGGGCGGTGCCCCGAGCGGCCCCGCGGGTAGCAGCAGGGCCGCCGCCTGGGCGCCACGGGGTCGAGACGCGAGCGGGCTACAGGTCAATCGTCAGCCGAGTCGTCACGTCGTCCCCGACCTCGACGTCGCTCTTCATGTCCGGCCTGCTGTAGTGGGTGGCGGACATGTCGGGGAAGACCTCGTCCACGATGATCTTGCCGACGTATTCGTCGCCGCGGAAGACGATGAAGGAGTAGCCCTTTGCGACTTTCTGGCGCTGGCCGATATTCAGGATGACGAGGCCGAGGCCCTTGTCCACGCCCGTGACCTTGCCGCGGATGACCTCCTTGGGCTGGACTGTCGGGGTGGGCTGCCGGAGTCTCGGGATCATCTCCGGGTCAATCTCGCGGAGCTTGTCGAGCAGGTCGTTGGCCGCAGTGAGGTCGCCGACGACCCTCTCGAGCTCCTTCGTCGCGTTGGTCAGTTCCCGCTCGCGGACCGTGAGGAGGTCCTGGAGGCCGTCGCGGTTCTTGACCAGCTCGCCGTTCTTCTTGTTGAGGGCATCAATCTCGGCCAGCTTGGCGTCAATCTCCTTGCGCTCAGCGGCGACCTGGTCGTTGAGGTGGTCGTTGCGGGAGTTCAGGAGGGCGATGTGCCTCTCCTGGTTCTCGACGTCGGCTTGCAGGAGCTTGTTGATGCGCGACACGTCGTCCCACTGCTGGCGGAGCTCGCGGATCTCGCCGCGCAACTCGACGATGTTCTTCTTCGCGAGGTCCAACAGGCCGTCCACCTGGCTCTTGTCCTTCTCGAGGTCCTTGTACTTCGTCTCGTCGTCCAGCTTGGTCCGTGCGTGGAACTCCTTCTCATCGGTCCACTTCTTCTTGTAGTTCTCCTGGAGCGAGAGAAGGGCAGCCGTGATGCCCGCGTAGAAGACGGCCATGACGAGGGAGATGACAGCGAAGATCTTGCCGGCAAGGCTCATGCCCAGAACCTCCTGTGGCTTAGGGACGGACTGCGCCGTTGCGTTCCAGCCCGATTATAGTCCGGAGGGGCCGGAAAGTCAAGAAAAAATTGACGTGGGGGTGCCTGCGGGCTATGATCCGCCATCACAGGCAAGATGCCTGTGCGGCCAGCCGGCCTCGTCGTGTGGGGGTGCCGCAGGCCCCCGCACGTGTCCGGCGAGGGGAGGACCTTCCCCCCTCTCCCCTGGGGAGAGGGGCGGGGTGAGGGTGCTTGGGCGCGCGGAAGGCACCCTCACCCCCGCCCTCCCCCCGGGGGGGAGGGGGCGGAAGGCACCCTCACCCCCGCCCTCCCCCCGGGGGGGAGGGGCGGAAGGCACCCTCACCCGCCCGTGGCGGGCGACCTCTCCCCAAGGGAGAGGTGGGAGGGCGACAGCTACGTGGCCTCAGGCAACGGAACCAAAGGAGGCATCGGTGAAGACGTGCTGGGACGTGGTGGCGGGGGGGGTGACGGCGCCGCGGGGCTTCCGGGCGGCAGCGGTGCGCTGCGGCATCCGGCAGGTGGAGGTGGACGACCTCGGGCTGCTGGTGAGCGAGACGCAAGGGACTGCGGCCGCAGTGTTCACGGCGAACCGCGTGGCCGCGGCGCCCGTCCGCTGGAGCCGCGCGAGCATCGCCCGGGGCAAGGTGCGCGCCGCGGTGGTGAACAGCGGCAACGCCAACGCCTGCACGGGTGCCCGCGGCCTGCGCGCCGTCGAGGCCACGGCGGCCAAGGCCGCCGAGCTGCTGGGCCTCAAGCCCCACAGCTTCCTCATTGCCTCGACCGGCATAATCGGGCGCTACCTGCCCGTCGAGAAGCTCCTCGAAGGGTTGCCGCGGGCCGTGCAGGCGCTCGACGGCTCCCTCGAGGCGGGCGAGCGCTTCGCCCACGCCATCATGACGACCGACACGGAGCTGAAGGAGGCGGCGCTCCGCTGCGAGCTGGGCGGCGGGGCCGCCGTGACCCTGGGCGGCTGCACCAAGGGGGCTGGGATGATCGCCCCCGGCATGGCCACCACGCTCACTTTCCTCACGACCGACGCGGCCATTGGGCGGCCGCTCCTCCAGCGGATGCTGCGGCGGGCCATCGAGCGGACGTATAACCGCATCTCGATTGACGAGCACATGAGCACGAACGACACAGCGCTGTGCCTGGCAAGTGGCCTGGCCGACGCTCCGCTGGTCCGCGAGGGGACGCGGGCCGCCGGCCGCTTCGAGGCGGCGCTGACTGAGCTGTGCCGTATCCTGGCCCTCAAGATCGTGGCCGACGGCGAGGGGGCGACACGGCTGGTCACCATCGAGGTGGTGAGAGCCCCGAGCGAGAGGGCGGCGGTGGCGGCGGCCCGCGCCATCGCCGATTCGCCCCTGTGCAAGTGCGCGCTCCACAGCGGCGACCCGAACTGGGGGCGCTTCGTCTCCGCCGCAGGCTATGCCTGCTCGCGGCTCGACGAGGCGAAGTCCCGCCTCTTCATCGGCGGCAAGCTGGCCTACGCCGCCGGCGCGCCCGGCAAGGCCACCGAGGCCGAGCTAGCCGCCGCAATGGCCGGGCGCGAGGTCACGCTCCGCCTCGACCTCGGCCTCGGAAAGGCCGCTGCGACCGTGTGGACGTGCGACCTGTCGAAGGAATACGTGGCCATCAACGCCGACTACCACACGTGAGCATTTCCGATCTCCAATTTCCCATTTCCCATTTCCCATTGAGGAGCAAGCGGCGGGTGGACTCCATCGGAGCAGACAGGTGCGGAACTCGGGGGCTCTGAAATCGGCAATCGGCAATCGGAAATCGGAAATGGGGATGCCCTTGGCGCCCTCGGCCTTCTGGCCCGGCTGCGGGGCCGACTGGTGATGAACGGCCTGCGCGGGCTGCCGCGCCAGAGCGCGCTGAAGATGGTCGTCGTGGCGGGGGCGGGCGCCGCCTTCTGGATCGGCATCTACGCCGCGTCGCTGAGCGGGTTCCGCTTCGTGGACAAGTACCTGGGCAGCGCCGAGCCCCTCGCCGAGACCCTCCTGTCCCTCTTCTTCCTCCTCCTCGGCGTCATGCTGCTCTTCAGCAACGCCATCATCTCGTTCGGCAGCCTGTTCCGGTCGGAGGAGACGAGTCTGCTCCTCACCCTGCCCGTCGAGGCCGAGAGCGTCTTCACGTACAAGCTCGTCGAGTCGGTCACGTTCAGCTCCTGGGCCTTTCTGGTGCTGGGCTTTCCGCTGATGCTTGGGTACGGGGTGAGCGCCGGGGCGCCGTGGTACTACGCGGTGGTGGTGCTGGCCTATTTCGCGCCCTTCGTGCTGCTGGCGGCGAGCGTGGGGGCCGTGGTGGCATTGGCCGTCGCGGCGTTCGTGCCGCAGTGGGCGAAGCGGGTGCTCGGGCTGTCGGTGGTCGCGGGACTGGTCATCGCGCTGTCGGTGGCCGTCTGGGCCCACGGAGCGCTCTGGTCGAGCGCGCCGACGGTGGGCGAGTGGGTGCCCCGGGCGCTGGGGCGGATGAGCTTCGCCCGCAGCACGTTCCTGCCCAGCTCCTGGATGACAACTGGGCTGCTGCGGGGCGCGCGAGGCGACCTGGGCGAGGCGGCCTACTACTGGCTCCTCCTGGCCAGCTACGCGGCCCTGGGCCTCCTCGTGTGCTGGGAGCTTGGCCGCCGGCTCCTGAGGGTCGGGTGGTCGCGCCACCAGTCGAAGGCCGGCGGCCGCACGCGCGTGGCGCGCGGGGCCTGGGCGCGCGTGCGCTGGGCGCCCGCGCTGCGGCTGCTGCTGAGCAAGGACTGGCGCCTCTTCGTCCGCGACCCCGTCCAGTGGTCCCAGTGCGCCATCCTCTTCGGCCTCATGGGCTTCTACGTGGTGAACCTTCGGACGTTCTCCTACCACCTCTCGAGGCCGCTGTGGCGGAACCTGACGGCGCTGCTGAACCTGACGGCGACGAGTCTGGTGCTGACCACGGTGACCACGCGCTTCGTGTTCCCGATGCTCAGCCTCGAGGGGCGCCGCTTCTGGTTCCTCGGCCTGGCGCCCGTGCCGCGGCACGTGCTCCTGTGGTCCAAGTTCCTCTTCTCCTTCGTCTCGGCGCTCGTGGTCACGCTGCCGCTCGTCGTGGCGTCGGACTGCCTGCTGGGCCTCCCTGCGGCCACGGTGTGGCACCACGGGCTGGCGATTGCGTTCGTGTGCTTCGGCGTGTCGGGGCTGTCGGTGGGGCTGGGCGCCGTGTTCCCCAACTGGCGCGAGCAGAACCCCTCGAAGATCGTCTCCGGCTTCGGAGGCACGCTGAACCTGTTGTTGTGCATCGCCTTCGTGCTGGCCGTGGTGGGGCTCACGGCGCTCCCGTATGCCGTCCGCGCCGTGCCCCCTGCGCTCCGCGAGGCCACGCTTGGGCAGGGGGGCTACGAACTCCTCTACGCGCAACTGGCGACGGCGCTCGTCGCCGCCGTGGCCGGCCTGCTCCCCATGCGCCTCGGCCTGCGCTCGCTGGAACGCCTGGAGTTCTGAGGTCTGCATAGCTCGCCACGATTCTGAATCAGGAGGCCCCGGGTAGCTGTGAGCGCACAAAGGTCGATCGCTGTGGGCGGGGCGTCTCTGCCCCGCGCAGCGTGACGCGGGGCGCAGAGGCCCCGCCCACACTGATTCAGAATCGTGGTGAGCTATTCAGCGGTCGAGGGTTTCGAGGGCGGCGGCAAAGTCCTCGTCGTTCGGGCCGAAGCTGGGGGTCTCCATCACGGCGTCCACCTGGCCCGAGCAGCGCAGGACGTTGATGTGCCGCGGGTGGTTGACGCGGACGGGTGTGGCGAAGGGCTCGTAGAACTCGGTGATGAAGGTGTTCTTGGGCCTCTTGTCGAAGAGTCCAAAGGCGAGGGGCTTGGCCGGGTCGTCCACGAGCCCCTGTGCGCCGCGGTAGCCGTAGGAGAGCTGCACCACGCCCTCCGGCGTGCCCCAGTGCTGCCAGCCGAAGTCCCAGTCGAGGGTCCGTGCGGGGTCGGCCGGGCAGAACAGCAGCCCCGGCTCCTTGAGGAAGAGCGGATAGAGGCAGCCGAGGCCGGTGGGCCGCGCGGTGCTGTAGGCCACGTTCGAGATGCGCAGCGGCGTGTCGAGGTTGGGGAAGAGCACGTTGTCGTAGTAGTTGCAGTAGATGTTCACCGTCTTCCAGAGCTGGCCGAGGTTGCTCTTGCACGTGGCGTCGCGCGCCTGGCCGCGCGCCTTGGGGAAGAGGGGCAGGAGCAGGGTGGCCAGGATGGCGATGATGCCGGTGCTGACCAGGAGCTCGAGGAGCGTGAATCCCCCGCGGCGGGGGGCGCGCGCACTGTGGCTGGTGAACGATGCCATGCTCTTTCCCTCGTGGACATGCCGCAGGGCCGGTCGCGATGGGCCGGCGCGCAGTCCGTGTTCTGCTTGAAGGTGGGAACAGGCTCGGGGCATCCCCCCGTCCGACACCAACTGGAGTATATCGCCACTCCGGGCCGAAGTCAAGCACCCAGCGGCGTTCCGCCTACAGGTCCAGGTGTTCCAGCGCCGTGTCGAAGTCCTCGTCGGTCGGGCCGAAGCTCGGCATGACGTTCATCTGCTCGCACTGGCCGTTGCAACGCAGGAAGTTGACATGCCGCGGGTGGTGCACCCGCATGGGGGTGAGGAAGGGCTCGTAGAACTCGGCGGCGAAGACCTTCTTGGGATGAGCGTCCACGAGCGCGAGGGTGACGGGGGGGGCCTTCGTGGGATCGGCGAGGATCGCCGCAATGAGGCCAGTGTCCCTAAGGAGGCCCTGGAGGCCCCGGTAGCCGTAGGAAATCTGCACCACGCCCTCCTCGGTGCCCCAGTTCTGCCAGCCGAAGGCCCATTGGGGGTCGCGGACGGGGTCATCGGGGCAGAACAGCATCTGGTACTCCTTGAGGAACAAGGGGTACAAGCACCCGAAGCCCGTGGGGCGGCCATTGCTGTAGGCCACGTTCGAGATGCGCAGCGGCGTGTCGAGGTTCGAGAACAGGGTGTCCTTATGGCAGTTGGCGTAGATGTTGACGGTCTTCCAGAGCTGGGCGAGGTTGTTCTTGCACTTCGTGTCGCGCGCGTGGCGGCGCGCCATCGGGAGAATGGGGAGGAGCATCACCGCCAGGAGGGAGATGATGCCGATCGAGACCAGCAGCTCCAGGAGCGTGAAGCCGCGCCGGGGATGAGCCCGGCTCTGAGGGAACAGGCGTCTCGGTAACACTTCAGCCGAATGAAGTGGAGAGCCAACCGTCACCCTCAGGTGGTGCGCCGGGTTCGGAGTGCGGGCTTTAGCCCGTATCTGGGGCGCAGGATACGGCCTGAAGGCCGCACTCCAAACTTCCACTTCATTCGGCTGAAGTGGTACGCGTCTCGTATTCATGGTTCGCTACCTCAAACTGTAGTGGCGGCCAGTTCCGCGCCCGCGCACTGCCCAACGCGGTCGCGGTAGATTGCCTGGAGCTGACGGGTCAGGGGGCCGGGCCTGCCCTGGCCGACCGTGCGACCTTCGATGGCGCGCACTGGGACCAGCTCGGCCACGGAATTGGTCAGGAACACCTCGGTCGCCAGGCCCAGTTCGTCCGGGCGAACGATGCGTTCCTCGGTCGCTATGCCCGCCTTTCGCGCCAGGTGGACGACCTCCCAGCGGGTGATGCCCAGGAGGATGTTACTGTCGCGCGAGGGGGTGATGAGGCGGCCCCTGCGAACGAGGAAGATGTTGCTGGAGGCGGCCTCGGCAACCTTGCCGCGGGTGTTCAGGAGGATGGCCTCGTCGGCTCCGCGGTCGCGGGCCTCGGTCTTCGCCAGGAGGTTGTTCAGGTAGTTGAGCGTCTTATGCCGCGGCAGGGGCGAATCAACGCTCTGCCGCACTCGCGAGGCGATGATGGCCGTCGAGCCAGGGTCGTAGCGGCTCGGCGGCAGGGGCCGGAGGGGCTGCACCACGATGATCAGCGTCGGCGACGCCGCCGGCTCCAGCTCCAGTCGGCCCGTGTGCTCGCCGCGCGTGAGGGTGATGCGAATATAGGCGTCGCTCAGCTCGTTGAGGCGCAGCAGCTCGGTGATCGCCTCGGCGATGGCCGCGCCATCGAGCACCCGACAGATCTCGAGTTCAGTGGCCCCGTCGGCCAGACGGTGCAGATGCTCGTCGAGGAGGAACGGCACACCGTCGTAGGCGCGCAGGGTCTCGAACACGCCGTCGCCGTAGAGCAGGCCGCGGTCCCGCACGCTCAGGGCCGGCTCGTCCGAGCGGAGCACCTGGCCGTTGACCCACACGAAAAAGACACCAGGAGTCTTTTGCCGGAACGGCCCTCCGGGTGCTTCGCACAAAAGACTCCTGGTGTCTTTTTCGTCGCTACTGCTCATGGCTGCGTCCCAGGGCTGCGAAGAGGCGGCGGCCCTTGTCGAGCGTTTCCTGGTATTCGGCCGCGGGGTCGGAGTCGGCCACGATGCCGCCGCCCACCTGGAAGAAGGCCCTGCCGTCCCGCACGAGGATGGTGCGGATGGCGATATTGAGGTCCATCGTGCCGTCGAGGCCGATGTAGCCGATGCTGCCCGTGTAGACGCTCCGCTGGGTCGGCTCGAGTTCGTCTATGATCTCCATTGAGCGTATCTTCGGCGCACCAGTGATCGAGCCGCCAGGGAACGTGGCCTTCAGAAGGTCCACCAGGTCGCGGCCCTCGTGGAGAGTGCCCTCGACCGTAGAGACGAGGTGGAAGACGCTGGCATAGGCCTCGACCGCCTTGTGCTCGGTGACGGCGACGGAACCGTAGTCGCACACGCGGCCGAGGTCGTTCCGCTCCAGGTCCACGATCATGGTCAGCTCCGCCGAGTCCTTCGGGCTGGCCAGGAGTTCGGCGGCGAGGCGGCGGTCCTCGGCCTCCGTGCGGCCGCGGGGCCGCGTGCCCTTGATGGGCCGGGTCTCGACATGCTGTCCCTCGACCTTGAGGAAGCGCTCGGGCGAACTCGATAGCACGGCTGCCCCGTCGGCATCGAGGCCCAGGAAGGCGGCGAAGGGGGCGGGGTTGGCCCGCCGCAGCCGCCTGTACAGCTCGGCGGGGGGCACGGCGAGGTCCGTCTCGAACCGCTGCGAGAGGTTCACCTGGAAGATGTCCCCCGCTGCGATATACTCCTTCGCTCGCCGGATGGCAGCAAGATAAGCATCGCGGGTGAAGTTTGCGCAGATCGGCCCCACGGACGCCGGGCGCTCTGCCGGAGTCCGCCCCTCCGGGGCGGTGGATTCCCGCGTCGGAGACGCGGACTCCGCGAGCAGGCCGTCCAGGCGGGCCAGCCCCTCCTCGCCCCACAGCGACAGCCCCCACCAGCGCCCCGCCGCGTGATCGTAGGCGGCCACGGCGTCGTAGAGGGCGAAATGCATGTCGGGCAGGCCGATGTCGTCAATGGCCGTCCGTGGCAGGCGCTCGACGAAATGGCACAGGTCGTAGCCCAGGTAGCCCACGAAGCCGCCGACGAACGGCACCGCTGCCGTGCCCGCGGGCGCGCGATGCTGATCGAGGAGGGAGCGAAGGAGGTGGAAGGGATTGCCGGTCAGGCGGCGCTCGAAGCCTTCCTCCCACAGCCGGATGTCGCGGCCCTTGGCCGACACGACCAGGCTGGGCTCGGCGCCCAGGAAGGAGAAGCGCCCCAGGCGCGGCCCAGCCAGCGCGCTGTCGAGGAAGAAGGGGTAGGGCAGACCGGCGAAGGCACGGAAGGCCTGGCCCGGCTCCATGCCATGATCCAACGCCTCCACCTGCGCCGAGGCCGTGATGACCCCGCCAGTTGTGGCCATGTTCCGCCCGCCGCGGCTCGTGTTTGGCACAGACCCAACCGGGATAATACTATACCCGTGCCGCCCCCATGTCAAGCTCGAACGCACCCCGCAACCGAGCGCCCCTGAGCCCGGTACCAACCGGCGTGTGGAACCGTCCACGTAGTGGCCGTCCTCGCCGTCGAACCTCCCAGCGTGAGGAGTTCGCGGAGTCGACGATGGCCAGCACGCCGACGCGCGCGAGGGCGCGGAAAGCCCCTTGGCCACCGGGCGTAGTTCTCCAAGATCGTGCAGACGTGGTGTGCCAGAAACCCGCTCCCGGGCGGCCGGGGGCGGGTAGATATTCAATCATTCTATAGAATGCTTGAACGTCCATGCGCTTGGGAGAGAGCGACGGCCTGCCCCGAGCTGTGTCGGTCGGCCGCGGGCTTGACAGGCGTCGCCGCGACCGCTAAGCTTGGCGTGGCGAGAAGGGAGGTGTCAGCGCTCGTGGAGGCGACGGCGTGGCGCGGAGAAGGCGCGGATCGGCCCCCAAGCCGCGGCGGGGGATGGCCTGGCTCTCCTCTGTTGCGGCCTACGGCATTGGCCTGGTGTTCGCCGCCGCGGGCGCGCTCGTGCTTCTCTTTGGCAAGGACGAGCCGCGGGCCGGGGAGGACCCGCAGGGCTCCGTCGCCCGCGTCGGCATTGGCCTCGTGTGCCTGGGCCTGCTGGCGCTGGGCATCGTGGGCTACATGCATTGGCTGAAGACTCGGCGTTGAGGGCTCAGGAGCACGCTCGATGGCCACGCTCGCGATCAATGGCGGCAGCCCCGTCCGCACCCGGCCGTTCCCCCCTCGCCGGCCCTTCGGCGAGCGCGAGGTGGAACTGGCCGCCCAGGCCATCCGCTCGCAGAACCTCTTCGGCCCGGGCGGCACGATGGTGCCAGAGCTCGAGCGCCGCTTCGCCGCACTCTATGGCCTGTCACACGCCACGGCCTCCACCTCGGGCACCGCGGCCATCCACGTCGCCCTCGGCGCACTCAACCCCGAGCCGGGCGACGAGATCATCACGGCGCCCATCACCGACGCAGGGACCGTCGCCCCCATCCTCTTCCAGAACTGCGTGCCCGTCTTCGCCGACATTGACGACACCTTCAACATTGACCCCCGCGACGTCGAGGCCAAGATCACCCCTCGCACCCGCGCGATCATCGCCGTCCACCTCTTCGGCAACCCGTGCGACCTGGATGCGCTGGCGGCCATCGCCCGCCGCCACGGCGTCACGCTCATCGAGGACTGCTGCCAGGCCCACCTGACCGACTACAAGGGCCGTCCCTGCGGCTCAATCGGCGACATCGGCTGCTTCAGCCTCCAGCAATCCAAGCACATGACCTGCGGCGACGGCGGCCTCACCGTGACCCGCGACGCCGCGCTCGCCGAGCGCATGGCCCTCTTCCGCGACAAGGGCTGGCCCCGCAAGCCCGGCGCACGCGGCTACGTGCTCCTCGGCCTCAACTACCGCATGACCGAACTCCAGGCCGCCGTGGCCCTAGCCCAGCTCGACAAGGTCGCCGAAGTCGTCCGCCGCCGCAACGAACTCGGCGACCGCCTCTCCGCCCTCATCAGCTCCGCGCCAGGCATCATCCCTGCCCCCGTCACGCCCGGCGGGCGGCACACCTATTGGTCCTACGGCCTGCGCTGCGTGGGCCACGACCCTGTCCGCTTCGCCGCGGCGCTCCGGGCCGAGGGCATCCCGTGCGGCCAGGGCTACATCGGCAAGCCCATCTACCTGTGCATGGAGCCCCTCGCTGCCAGGCGCACCTTCGGCACATCGTCGCACCCCCTCGACAGTTGCCACGGCGCCCGCCGCCTGGACTACGCCGAGGGCATGTGTCCCCGCACCGAGGCCATCCTCCGCGAGATGATCACCCTCGGCATCCACGAGCACCTGGCCGACGCCGACATCGCCGACATGGCCGCCGGCATTAACAAGGTAGCGGCCGGGCTTCACGATTGAGGCGGGCCGAGCGCCTTGACCGCTCGCCCCGCCAACGCTATAATCGCCTGGAGAAGGGAGCGGTCCGGGCGATGCATCGCTATCGAGACAAGTGCAGCCTGCAGAAGAAGCTGGGAGCAGTCTACACCCCCCCGCGCGTTGCGTCGGCCCTGGTGCGGTGGGCTGTCCGCTGCCAGGGAGAATCCGTGCTGGACCCCTCTTGCGGCGAAGGGGTGTTCCTGGCTGCCGCGCGCACCCGCCTTGCAGACCTTGGTTCCGCAAGCCCCGTGTGCGTTGGGGTGGACATTGACGCACGCGCCGCGGCGGCGGCCGGGGCAGTGTGTGCCGACTTCTTCGACTGGGTGCGCGATCAGGCCCCCTTCGACGTAGTGGTGGGGAACCCGCCGTTCATTCGGTCGCACCTGTTCGCTGAAGCCAGCCGCAGAAGGGCGTTCGAGCAGATGATCTGGATGGGTGTCGAGCCCTCGCGCCTCATGAGCGCGTGGGCGCCCTTCCTTGCCCTTGCCTGCAGCGCGCTCTCGGCGCATGGCAGGCTGGCAATGATCGTGCCGGAGGAACTTCTTCACGTGAGCTATGCGAGGGTGCTTCGCGAGTTCCTTCTGCGTCGCTTCCGCCGCGTGATTGTCTGCCTGCCTCCCCCAGGGCTCTTTCCATCCGTGCAACAAGCCGTTGTCCT
>VGYV01000233.1 GCA_016872855.1 Planctomycetota bacterium | reverse complement strand
TGCGTTAAGCTGCATGTGCTTTGCTTCGCAAGGTTTGGGCCTTCTTGGAACGGGATGCGGCACGGCGCTTCTGAGTGTCGCGCTCGAAGGAGCGGCCAGGACGTTCGGCGATGACCAAGGTGGCAAGGTGTTCGAGGAGTTCGCACCGGATGGCGTCGTGGGCAGCCGTCGGTAGCACCGCAAGGCGGTGCCAGGCACGAAGGCAGGCTTCGGCTCCACGTCCGAAGCTCAGGCGGCCCGGCGGCAGTCCCGCACGTGCCGCGGCTTGCGCCATGTGCGCGCGGACGATCGTGACGTAGATCATGTAGAACGGATAGGGTTTGATCTGCAGTGCAACGGATAGGGTTTGATCCGCAATGCTGCCGCACTGCGGATCAAACCCTATCCGTTACATAAGTCCTTGGTACACAATATGTTGCGTCTATAGCATGGGCATTGCCTCCAACGTCCTTTCTCGTCCTTTCTGCGTGAGGGCAAGGTCACGACATCCCCGTCCGCCAAGCGACGCCATCAAAACACAAAACGACGAAAAACGACCTCCAGCGCCCTTTCTGCAATGCCCTTCTTGCATTCGGGGTGGGGACGGCATAGAGTACGCAGGGGACAATGGAAAACAAAAGGACCTCCAGCGTCGTTTCAGGAGAGCCTGTCGGTGTTCCACAGGAACGCAGTCGGAGGCGTTGTCTACCACGTCCTGAACCGGGGGAACGGGGGCATGACGCTTGGCCGGAGGACTGGCCTGACTACGTGAACACGCCGCTGACCCAGGACGAGTTGGATCGGTTGCGGCAGTGCATCGCGCGCGGTCGTCCATTCGGCACCGAACCATGGACCCAGGTCATCGCAACAGCGTTGGGACTGGAGCACACACTGCGCCCCGGGGGACGCCCTCGCAGGCATCCTAGATAGGGACAGCAAGGTCAAGAACCAAAACGACCTCCAACGTCGTTTCCCGGCCGCAATGCGCGGCCAGGGGTAACGGATGCCCTCCGCTTCGGTGGCCACCGCCCGGAGTTCGCGGGCGTCTCGATCCCCGCTGCCGAAGGGGATGCGTCTGGCTCCATCCACAACGGCAAGGTCACGACTGACTCATGTCCCAGGCAGTAAAACGACCTCCAACGTCGTTCATGTAGGCGGCGGAAGGAAGTGGCGGCGCGGAAGAGGGCCACGGCGTTGGCGGGCGGCACATCGGGCTTGATGTGGTGGTCGGGGCCGCAGATGTAGCCACCGCCCTTCCCCAAGGCCTCGATGGAGCGAAGGGTCTCGGCGCGGACCTCGTCGGGCGATGCGAAGGGGAGCCGTTGGGTGCTCACGCCGCCGAAGAAGGCGATGTGGCGACCGAACTGGCGCTTCAGCTCGGCGGGCGAGAGCGGCAGGGTGTGAAGCTGCACCGTCTCCCATACGTCGGCCCCGATGTCAATCAGGTCCGGCAGAACCGCCGTGATGTCGCCGCAGGAGTGGAACCAGACGAGCTTGCCCATCCGCTTGCTGACGTCGAAGAGCCGTGCGAGGTGCGGCTTGAGAAAGCGGCGCCACTGGGCGGGCGAGAGCATCAGGCCGCGCTGCGTGGCGAAGTCGTCGCCCAGGCACAGGATGGGCATCGCATCGCCGCAGGCCGCAAGGAGCCGCTCGCAGAGCGGCGCCGTGTGCTCAGCGACCTTCTCCAACGCGGCCTCGAAGACGGCCGGCGGAAGGGCCATCTTCACCATCGCCTCCTCCATGCCAAACAGCGAGCAGACGCGGCAGAACAACGGTTTCCAGTAGGGACCGCGGACGGCATATCGCGTGCCCCATTGGCGGGCGAGGCGGGCGGCGCCATCATAGTCGTAGCAGGCAGGGTCGGGCCAGGGATATCGCTCAATCGCCGCCACAGTTGTGGCGCCGGCTAGCGGATAGCAATGCGCCGTGCCGTAGCCAGGGAAGGCCGGCGCGCCCCACTCATCGAGCGGCTCGCCTGCTGGCGGCTTCGCCCCCTCGCCGACGAAGCCGGGGCAAACGAGCCGCCCGTCAATGCCCAACTCGTCCTCGACGCAGAAACGGAAACGACCTCCAACGTCGTTTTTCACGGGGCGATGCCCAGATGGGCTGCGAGCTGCTCGAGCGTCTCAATGCAGATTCGGTCCACGGGAATGCGGTCGGGCACCTCGTGACGGATGGCGGCCAGCTCTCGCTCGCGCGAAGTCACACGAAAACGACCTCCAACATCGTTTCCTCGTTTCCTCCGTGGGTTTGATGGCTTTGAGGGTGTGGTCGGAGAGGGCGCTGCGGACCTCCCAGCGAAGGCTGCCGTCAATGGACTTCTTGTACTGAGGGTATCGCTTCCCGAGGGCCTCGATGCGGCGCGCGGCATCGGCTGGCTTCCCGAGACGGATCTCACACCTCGCGGCGCTCTGCTGAGAGGAGAGGTAGAGCTTGTCGGGTTGGCCGTAGCTCCGGTCCGGCACGGCGCCGTCGTCGCCAGCAGTTGGTGGTGCGGGGACCTTCTGGAACCAGGGGAGCGCGCTCGCGGGATCGTGGCGGGCCTGGAGGTGCATCAGGCCAAGCGTGAAGTAGGCCTGTGCTTCGTGTTCCGTGCCAGCGTAGCGCTGGGCTAGGTCGCTGAGGACTTTGGTGGCCTTGTCGTACTCTCTGCCGAACTGGTAGAAGCCGGCCAGCCGAACCTGGCAATAGGCGGCGATGTCGGACCCCGAGTACTTCTCAATGGCGTCCGCGTAGGCGACGACGACCTTGGCGAACTCGCCTTCGTCCTTCTCTGCTCCCTTCGGCCCCTGGCGCGGGCGCTCATAGGCGGCGCGCAACAGGTCGGCGCGGTCCCGCATCTGCTGCGCATCGCGCAGCTCCGGGCCGGTCAGTTCGCGGAGAGGCGGCCGCGGCGGCTCACCCTCGCCGGCCAGAACCGCGCAACCGATGAGCAGGAGTGCAACCGCCCAGACGCGTGGGCACATCGGTCCCTTCCTTTCCAAGCGCTCAGTGGACGGCGTGGAGTTCCTCTCGGACGACTCTTCTGAGGGTTTCCTCGAGCGGTTCCTCCTGATGCGCGATGTAGCCGCGGGGCGCGTTGTTGAGCAGGGTCTGGTAGTTGCCGCAGCCGGCGGCCTCAACTTTCGCCCTGAACCGGTCCACGATCTCGCGGTCGAGGCGGATCGTGATCCTGACCTTGTTACGCGCCGGAGGAATGACAGCTCCGCGCCGCACCTTGCTGAAGTCGTACTTCGCTCTCATGTTGCTTCACCTACAATGTCCACCCCTTGCGGTATTCGCGGTGGACGAAGGCGTTGGCCCCGGGGACGTTGGTGCAGCGAAGGGCGGCCCAGTCCCAGGCGAGCTTCTTGCCGGCGCGGATGGCGACGTTGCCGGCGAGGACCAGCTCGGTGAGTGGGCTTGAGAAGTCGGGGAAGTTGGCGCCGCACGGCTCGCCGCCGCGAATGGCGCGCTTGAACTCCTCGTAGATGCCGGGGGAGCGAGGGAGGGTCTTTGGCGGGAGGGCGGCCTGCATCTCCTTCATCCTGGCCTCGGGGATGATGCGGCTGTCGAAGAGCGTGGCCTTGTCGCCGACCAGGATGTGGCCGTTGTCGCCCAGCTTGCGGTCGGGCTCCAGCTCCTTGGGGCGTTCCGCCATCTTGCCGCCGTCGTACCACACGAGCTTCAGCTCAGGCATGTCGGCCCGGGCGGCGATGCGGTAGGTGATGACGGACCACTTTGGATAGGTCTCGCCGTTGTGGCCGGAGTGGACGGCCTCGACCTCGAAGGACTTGGCCTGGCCGAGCTTGAGCGCCCAGAAGACGCCGTCGAAGGCGTGGCAGGCGATGTCGCCCAGGGCGCCGGTGCCGAAGTCCCACCAGCCGCGCCAGGCGACGGGGTGGTAGACGGGGTGGTAGGGGCGCTCGGGGGCCGGGCCGAGCCAGAGATTCCAGTCGAGCTTCGGTGGGCAGGGCGGGTTGTCCTTGGGGCGGTCCATGCCCTGGGTGTTCCACCAGCGGCCGGGGCGGTCGGTCCAGATGTGGACTTCGCGGACGGGGCCGAGGATGCCGGCCCAGACCCACTCGCACAGGATGCGCTGGTGCTCGCCGCAGTGGCCCTGGATGCCCATGACGGTGGCGACCTTGTGCTTGCGGGCCGCCTCGCCGAGGGCGCGGGCCTCGAACATCGAGTGGGTGAGCGGCTTCTGGGTGAAGCAGTGCTTGCCCATCTTGATGGCCATCATCGAGGCAGGAGCGTGGCTGTGGTCGGCGGTCGAGACCGTCACCGCGTCAATCTGCTTCTCCATCTCCTGGAGCATCACGCGGTAGTCGCGGAAGAACCTGGCGTTGGGGTGGCGCTTGGCGACGCCGGCGGCGCGGCTCTGGTCCACATCACAGATGGCCACGATGTTCTCGCTGGCCATCCCGGCCACATCGCTATCGCCCTTCCCCCCGCAGCCGATGCCTGCGACGCCGAGCTTCTCGCTCGGCGCCCTCTGCCCCTCGCCGCCGAGGATGTGCCGCGGCACCACGAGAAAGCCGATTGCTGCTGCCGTGCCGCCGAGAAATGCACGACGGGACAGAGGACCGAGCGTACTCATGCATTGCTCCTCATTCGGTTTCTTGCTCCCAAGGGAGCGCGATTTTCCGCTTCCAACAGAGCTCGATTTCTTGCTCCCGAAGGGAGCACAGTGGTTAGCCGGCGGCTTCAGCCGCCGGACTCAGGCCCCAATACCAGCGAAGTCCCGAAGGGACGGCAGACACGGGGACCGGACCGGCTCGCCGCGGAGCTTCTGCCGTCCCTTCGGGACTGGGTTGTGTGTGCGCCGCGATCCGGCGGCTGAAGCCGCCGGCTAACCCCTTTCGTCCCTTCGGGACGGGGCTTTTGCCCCTCTGTCCGGGGGGTGGCGTACTCAGTGAAAGTGCGGCGGCGCAGCCCTTCGAGATCGAGGGTGCCCCTCTCGGGGTCGAGCCTGATCTCCCATTTCCCCATGGCGAACGTGCCGATGATTGCGTCGAGGGCTTGGCTATCAGCTTCTCCGAGTTCGTCCATAGGGATCACTCCAGCGTCGAAACTCAACCCCTCGATGGCGCCGATTGCTATGTACTCCTCCTTGACTTCGATCACCTGCTCGGCTAGCCGGACGCGGTAGGGTTCCCGCAGAGCGCACATGGGCACGCCGGCGAGCAACTCACGGCGCACGAATGAGTGACGCACCCCACTGTCGAAGAGCGCAGTGGCCGGCTTACCTTCGATCTCAATCTGCTTCAGGAGCCTGCTCATCTTCGGCCCTCATCGCGGGGCAGATTGTGTTAAGAAGGCAATGGAGGTCTGGAGCGGGTAGCCGCAGATGCAGCCCGAGGCGGCTTCGGGGACGAGGACGAGCCCGCCGGCGGGAATGATGTTGACCCAGCAGCCCGGGCGTATCACGGCGGTCAGGTCGGTGTGCTCGCCGGTCTTGAGGTCAAACATCCTGGCGTTGGAGTAGCGGCTGAAGGCGCAGCGGGCCGACGCCGTGATGGTGCCGCACGTGGGACTCTTCTGCCACTTCCAGACGGGAGCCGGCTCGCCGGTGCGCAGGCGGCAGGCGAAGCCCGTGTTGTAGATGACGTCGCCCACGATGGCCGAGTGCTGGACCTGTTCGCCGTGCGGCCCCTGGAGGATGTGGTCGGGCACTGGCGTTTGGGTGTTCCGCCAGAGCTCCCTGCCCGTCGCGGCGTCGAAGGCCGCGAGGTCGTAGCGTACGCGCCGCTGCTTCTCGACCAGGGCGTTTCGCGTGCCGGTGATGAGCACGGTTTCGTGGGCATAGCTCAGGTAGATGGCGTGCTGGAGCTGCTCGAGGGCGGCGGGCTTGGACCAGAGCGGCTTGCCGGAGCGGAGGTCGAGTGCGACCAGGCTGGCCCCCTTGCCCAGCAGGAGGTCGAGGCGGAGGCGGCCGTCGGCGGCGTCGCGGGTCTCGGGGTTGGCGCTCTCGACGAAGTAGAGCCGGCCCCCGCCGGCGGCGAGGGTGGGGTTGATGATCACGCCCTGCGTCGGCGCGGGCGCATAGTCCCACAGCTTCTTGCCGCTCTGGCGGTCGAGGGCGAACACGCTGTCGCTGCACACGACGGGCATGCGGTCGCGCCAGATGAGCACCTCGGTGTCGAGCGTCTGGTAGCGATACGAGGCGAGGGGCCTGGTGTCGCTGCCCAGGAGGAGGTCGTCCACTGCCGCGATGTAGCCCCATTCGGTCTTGCAGGGCGCGACGAACTTCTGGCGCCCAGTCCTGGCGTCGAGGGCGAGGCACTTCGCGGCCACGGCCATGTAGAGGCAGTCCTCGGTGGCCGCCAGGTTCCCGCAGTTTTTCAGCGCGCCGAGCCGGACGGAATCGGGCACATCGCGTTCCCAGAGCACGGTGCCGTTGTAGGCGTCGAGGGCGGCGATGTAGTTGTCGCCCGTGACGAAGAGCCGCCCGGCCGCGTAGACGGGGCCAGCCGTCTTGTCGTGGCGGTCGGGCATGCGGCGCGGGCCGGGCCGGCCGAACCACTGGACTGAGACGGGGCCTGGGGCAAGCGTGTCGCCGCTGCACGCGGTGTTGGCGGCGTCGGCATAGAGATGCGTCCACTCGCCCGCCCCTGGCAGCGGCCCGCGGCGCGCCGTGCCCACCCAGAAGCCATCGCGGTCCTTCTCTGCCTTCCAGCCGGGAATGGCCTGGGCGCCCCACGCCGCGAGCTTCGGCCCCTCCGCCGCGTCGGGCGGGAGGACGATGGCCGCCGTGCCGCCGCAGGGGCGCAGGACGCGCCAGACTTCGGCCGCGGCCGGCAGCGCCGCCGCATCGGCCACGGTGACGACGTTGGCGAAGAGCGGCTGGTAGCGAACCGTGTCGAGCGTGCCGCAGTGGACGCTGATGCGTGTGCCGCAGAGGCCCGCCTGCCACAGGGGGTTCCTGGCGGCCCAGGCCTTGGCGGGGTCGCGCTCGAGGACGATCACGTGGAAGCGGGAGCGCTTCGCAATCTCGTAGGCGAGCGTGCCGTCCCCCGCCCCGAGCACGAGGCAATAGCCCTGGTCACCATCGGCGGCAGCGAGGATCTTCTCGGCCAACTGCTTGTGCAGCGTGCCTCGCTGGGCATCGGGGAAGTCCCCTGGCCGTGCTTCGTGGATGCCCCCCGTCATCCCCGGGCCGGGCGTGAAGCAGTGGATGGCTCCGGTGTCCGTGCTCACGAAGAGGCGTCCGACGGCCACGGCCAGCCCGTGCGCTCGGCCAGAGACCACACCAGTCCACACGGCCTTGCCGTCCGCCGCGCGGTAGGCCACCACGCGGTCCTCGCCGCCGGCCAAGAGCGTCTCGCCCGCCAGGATCAGCTCGTGGGGGTTGTTGCACGGCACATCCCACTTCACATACGCCTTGCGCTCGCCGTCCAGCTCCTCGAGGCGCTTCTGCTCCTCGGGCGTCCTGGCCTTCTTGGCCCGGAGGCGGCCCGCCTCGATGTAGAGGCCAAGCTCAATCGCGCGGAGGCGATCCTTCGTGAGGACGTAGGCGGTCGGCCCTTCGACGACCAGGCGCAGGCCAGGGAGCGAGGCGACCCGCTGGCGCCCGTCGGACGTGGCGATGAGCAGCATCCCGTCCTCGCCGCTGCTGTGGATGAGGAACTCGCCGGCCAGGAGGGCGAAGGTGCCGCCGGCCTTACCGCCGAAGCCGCCGGGGACGGCTCCCAGGTCCTTGCCGTCGGCCCGGTCGTAGACTTGGGGCGCCGTGCGGCCCGTGGGCACGAACAGGCGGTCCGCCGAGGCGAGCAGGTGGCCCTCGGGCGTGACCTTGAGAGCCTCCTTCCAGAGAAGCTTGCCCTCCTTGGCGTCGAGCGCGAGCAGGAACGTGCCCTGGTCGGGGAATAGCCCGGCGCAGAAGTAGACGGCCCCGCCCTCGACAACGATGCCGCTGCGGATGGGCCAGAGCGAGACCATCCTGCCGTTCCCCGGCAGGCGGCGGTCCTCCGGCCCGGCGCGATAGCGCCAGAGGAGCTTGCCGTCGGCGGCGTTCAGGCAGTAGAGGCAGCCGTCGTCGGAGCCGACGTAGAGCCGCCCGTCGGCCAGCGTCGGGGCCAGCCGCACCGGCCCCTCGGTTGCGAACGACCAGCGGTGCCCGCCGGTCGCCGCGCTGAGGCAGTAGACCGCGTCGTCGCCAGAGGAGCCGAAGTAGACCCGCCCATCCACAGGGTCGGCCACGGCCAACTGCGGCGCCCAGTCGTAGGAGAGGGTGGGCGCCATCCACGCGTGCCTGTGCCACACGTCCTGCTTGGCGGGTGATTCGGGCCAGGCGGGGCTTGGGCCGACGAGGGTCTGGTAGGACCAGTCCAACTCCAACGGCAGCGGGAGCGCCTCGGCCGTGGCGCCGCTGCGCTGGTTGTCGCCGCGATACGCCGGCCAGTCGGCGGCAGACGCCGAGAGAGCGGCCAGCAACAGGCCCAGCGCCGCCCCCAACCCGATGCGCGTCGCGTCACGGCAAGCCATCCTGCCCGAAGACGTGTTCCGTCTCTCGGGCAAGAACTGGCTAAAGCCAGGACTCCAAACGCGCTCTGTCCTTGTTTGGAGTCCTGCCTTCAGGCAGTCTTGGCTCTCCGCAATGGACACGATGCGGGCGCGGGGGGCCGAGGCCGTGCCGGCCGGGTCACGATGCCGCGGGCTTGACGAAGAATTCATGGTAGAGGGCCCTCACGGCGTTGTGGGCATCGGGGGCCTTGACGCCGAACATCATGGAGACCTCGGAGGAGCCCTGGTTGATCATCTCGATGTTGACGCCAGCGCGGGCGAAGGCTGCTGTGGCGCGGGCCGCGATGCCGACCGTGTGCCGCATGCCCTCGCCCACGATCATCACGAGCGCCAGGTCGCGCTCCACGCTCACGTCGTCCACCGCCAGGTCGCGGCGGATGCGCTCGACCACCCGCGCCTCCTTCGCGGCGTCGAAGTGCTTCTCGCGCAGGATGACCGAGATGTTGTCTATCCCCGTCGGGCAGTGCTCGAAGGAGATGCCCTCCTCCTCGAGGATCTGGAGCAGGCGGCGGCCGAAGCCCACCTCGCGGTTCATCAGGTACTTGCTCATGTAGACCGAGCAGAAGCCGCCGTCGCACGCGATGCCCGTCACAGCCCCCGCGGCCAGCGTCCGTTCAGGCACGATTATCGTGCCGGGGGCCGTCGGGTTGTTGGTGTTCCTGATGCACACTGGGATGCCGGCGCGGTAGGCGGGCTCGAGGGCCTCCTCGTGGAACACGCTGAAGCCTGCGTAGGATAGCTCGCGCATCTCGCGGTAGGTGATCTCGACAATCGCGCACGGCTTCTCGATGATGCTCGGGCTGGCCACGAAGACCGAATCCACGTCGGTGAAGTTCTCGTACAGCTCCGCCTTCACGCCCGCCGCGACGACCGAGCCCGTGATGTCCGAACCCCCGCGCGGGAAGGTCACTACGTCGCCCTTCGGGGAGTAGCCGAAGAAGCCGGGGAAGACGGTGACGCCTGGCCGCTCGCGGAGGCGGCGCAGGTTGGCGTAGGACTCGGGCAGCACGCGGGCATTGCCGAACTCGTCGCTCACCAGCAGCCCAGCCTCGCGCGGGCTCACGTAGCTCGCCTCGAGCCCCAGGCTGCGCAGGAACTCCGCGAAGAGCTTCGCGCAGTTGTCCTCGCCCGCAGCCTTCAACGTGTCAATGAAACGCCCCCGATGCTTCTTGTCGCCCGCGAGGCGGCCCCGGAGGTCATTGGCTACCGTCTTCGTGATTGCGTCCCCAAGACCGAGCTCCCGCGCGATCTCGCCGTAGCGCTCGGCGATGGCGCGGACCTCTTCGTCGGCCGAACCGAACGCTAGGCACCGCTCGGCGCAGGCGATCAGCATGTCCGTCACCTTCGTGTCCGCCTTGTACCGCTTGCCGGGCGCGGAAACCACGATGATCCGCCGCTGCGGGTCGGACGCGACGATGCGACCGACCTTGCGGAACTGCTCGGCCGAGGCCAACGACGTGCCGCCAAACTTCGCCACCTTCATGCGACCGCAAACCTCCTCGGAAACCGGGGGAGACATGCTGCCCGCGCACGCGGGCTACGAAGCCCATATTATAGAGGGATTCGCCGCCGGCACAAGCGCGCTTGCGACACGAGGCGGCGTGTCGTAGAATCCGCCCACCACGGCAGGAGACCCCGCAATGCGGAGTGCCCTGATTGCGCTGGCCTTGGCCGCCGGCTCGGCGGGCCCGGCGGCGAACTGGCCCCAGTGGCGCGGGCCGACCTGCACCGGCGTCACCGACGAAAAGGGCTTTCCGACCACCTGGGGCGGGAAGGAGGGGGCGAACGTCCTCTGGAAGGCCGAGCTGCCGAAGAACGAGGAATCGCCATCCTCGCCCATCGTGTGGGGCGACCGCGTGTTCGTCACGGTCTCGCTGCGGGAGGATGGCCATCGGGTGGCCTGCTACGCGCGGGCCGACGGCAAGCTGCTGTGGGAGACGCCAATCGCCAAGGGGCCGTGGAAGAAGACCGACGCCCGCGGCGGCGTGTGCGCCCCCACGCCCTGCACCGATGGCGAGAGGGTGTTCGCCCTCTTCGGCACGGCCGTCCTCGCCGCACTCAACGCCGCCGACGGCAAGGTCGCCTGGAGCATTCCCCTCGAAAAGACGGCCTTCGACGTTGCGATGGGCTCCAGCCCCATCCTCCACGGCGACTCCCTCATCCTCCTCTCCGGCCTGCGGCAGAAGCAGTCGAACCTCACGGCCTGGGACAAGAGGTCGGGCAAGGTGAAGTGGGAGCTGAAGCTGCCCGAGCACGACTTCTGCCACAGCACGCCCGCCGTGGCCACGGTCGGCGGTAAGGCGGTTCTCATCCTGAGCGTCAATCGCCGCTCGGCCGGCATCCTGGGCGTGGACCCCGACAGGGGCGAGCTGCTCTGGTCGGCCCCCGGCGACGGCGAGACGGCCACCCCCGCCATCGGCTCGGGCCACGTCTACGCCGACAGCGCCCGCGGCGGGGGCGGCTACTGCCTCGACCTCGCCAAGACCGGGGGCGCCAAAGAGGTCGCGCTCAAGTGGCAACTGCCCAGGGTGAACATGGACCTCTCGTCGCCCCTCATCGTGGGCGATCTGCTCTACCGCCTGGGCGGGAACGGCTGGCTGAGTTGCCTGAAGCTCGAAAGCGGCGAGAAAGCCTACTCCGAGCAGCTCCAGAGCGTCCACTCGTGGGTCAGCCCGGTGGCGACGGGCGACGGCCTGGTCTACTTCGCCTCGCCGGGCAAGAGCACGGTCATCCGCAGCGGCCCGACCCTCGAGGTCGTCGGCACGAGCGACCTGGGGGACACCAATCACTCGTCGGCGGCGTTCTCCGGTGGCATGATTCTCCTCAAGGGCCGTAAGTTCCTCTTCTGCATCGGCAAGAGGTAGCACCCCCTCCCGAAGGTTCCAATGCCTTCGGGAGGGTAAACGGGGGCAGAAAGCGCTATCCTCCCGAAGGTATTGGAACCTTCGGGAGGGCGCCGCGCTTGAGACAAGGAGACGAAGGTGAAGGTTCTGGCGTTCGCTTGCGTAGTGGCGTTGGCAGCAGGGACCGTTCTGGCCGGCGAGTGGGTGTGCATTTCGGACGGCTTGCTTGCGCAGATCGAGAAGGAGGGGCTCAAGGCCGGCTGGCCGGGGAAGACCACCGGCGTGGCCGTGGACCGCACGACGGGCGAGCTGTTCGTCGTCATCCCCGGCCTGGGTGTGTGGCGGAGCGCCGACAAGGGGGCCACGTTCGCCCGCTGCGACGGCGGCGCCGTGGGCGGCCGCTGCGAGACAGGCTACTCGCTCCACCTCGACCCCGCCGGCAAGCGGATGGCGTGTTTCATGCTC
>VGYV01000232.1 GCA_016872855.1 Planctomycetota bacterium | reverse complement strand
TACGCAGTGTCCGAAACGGACCACGCCCAATTGAATAAGGTAATCCCCGATCTCCGATGTCTCCTGGCACTGGCTGTGGCCGGATGTGGGGGAATCGCTTTTGGGCCTCGCCCTCTCGGTGCCGCGGAGCCCCATCGGGGCGGGCCATGGCACAGCCTGGGCGGGTCGGCGTCGGGGCAGGGGATCAGCGGCGCGCCAAACGCGACGCCTCAAGGGCTTGCGGTGGACGCCGACGGGCGGCCGCACATCGCCTGGCGTGAGATCGTGGGTCGCGAGGGTCAGCACCCCCTGTCGCAGATCTACTACAGATATTGGGATGGCCGCCAGTGGGCCGAGCTTGGTGGCAGCGCGAGCGGCGCCGGGCTCAGCCCTGATGGCTACAACTCATTCATCCCCCAGTTGGCCATCGACTCGACTGCGCGTCCCCACGTCCTCTGGTGTGCGGAGCCAGGCCCCAAGGTCCCGAGCGAGATCTTCTACAAGTACTGGGATGGCAAGCAGTGGCGCGAGGTCGCCGGCAGCGGCAGTGGCCTTGGCCTCACGGCCGGCAACGCACGCGCGAACTGGAGCCACTTGGCCCTTGACCTCCGCGGCCGCCCCCATGTCACCTGGGGCCATCACGCGCACCCGGAGCCACCTCACGTCCACTACCTATTCCTGCCGGAAGCGCCGCCGTGAGGTGGCTTCTCGTGAGGGGCTCGCCGGAGGCGCCGGCGGGCGTCGTTGGCCGTTGGTGTCAAGTCTCTGCTTCTTGGCGAGACAGCGGCAAAGAGCAAAAGGGAAAGGGCGTGTTGCCCAAAGGGTGAACTCGTTGGGAGTCCCGCCTTCAGGCGGTCTTCTCTTGCCCCAAACCGCCTAAAGGCGGGACTCCGAACGGGGTGGTTCCCCTGAACCGGGTTTGGGCAACACACCCGAAAGATCTGACACCAATCGTGATGCCTGAATCAGGCAAGGCTTCCCCCGCTTACTCATAGATGTCCCCTGAACTCAATCGCGGGTGCCTCCGAGAGAAGGGCGCCCGCCACCAGGTCGGGCCGACTGAAGCGGGCGCCGAACTCCTCGAAGGGCAGAACGTCGTCGCCAACCCGCCACCCAATGGCGCTCGTCGCGCCCTCGGAGCCGACGAAATGCCCTTCCGGCGTGAAAGCCACCCAGTCGGTGGCGGCCACCGTCTCCTCCCGACCAGGGAGGACCGCCAGCGTCGCCAGCAGGCGGCCCGCGGCGGGGTCCCACACCTTCACCGTCCCGTCCTCGCTCCCGCTGACGAGGCGGGTGCCGTCCCGCGACCAGGCGACCGACCGCACGCTGTTCGTGTGGCCGTTGAGCGTGCGGACGATCTCGCCTGTCGCCAGGCTCCAGAGGGTCAGCATCGGGTAGAAGCGGTAGCCGGCAGCCAGCATCGTGCAGTCGGGCGAGATGGCCATCTGCGACACGCTTACCCAGGGGACCTGAACCCGCCGCGCCCTGTGACCAGCCACGCTCGGATTCAGCAGCTTGGCCTCGTGCCAGCCGGACCCGAGCACCACGCAATCAGGGAGGGACGCCGCGTGCTCCGTCCATTCCTCCTCGGTGTGGGTGGCGAGCAGCGCGCCCGAGCGCGCATCGCGCAGCCGAAGGTAGCCCCCGCCGAGCGACGCCAGGGTCCGGCCGTCGCTGGAAAAGGCAATGGCCTCGATGGGGAACCTGTCGTGGCCGGGGAGGACGCGAATCGGCTCGCCGCGGGCCGGGTCGAACCACGCGAGTAGGGCGACCCGCTCACGGAGCGGACCGCGGGTGCCGCCGGCGGCGAGCGTCGCGCCGTTGGGCGAGAAGGCGAGAGACGCGACGTCGCCTTCCTCGACCTCGAGGGCGCGGACGAGCGCGCCGGTCTGCGGGTCCCAGAGCTTCGCCGGCCCCTGGCCCGCAGCGCTGGCCAGGAGCCGGCCGTCTGGCGAGAAGCCGAGGGAGCATACGGGCGCCTGATGCGCAGCCAGGGTCGCCCGCAGGACGCCGGCCCGCGCGTCCCAGAGTCGCACGGCGCCGTCGGCGCCGCCGGCCGCCACGGTGCCGCCGTCGGGCGAAAGGGCAACGGCCCGCACGCGCCGTGCGGGCGCTCCGAGGGTCCGGAGGAGCTGGCCCCTCGCCGCGTCATAGAGCCGCACCGCCGTGTCGTCGGAGCCGGCCGCGAGGAGCGCGCCACCGGGCGAGAACGCGAGCGCCCGGACCAATGTGGGGGCGGTGGGGAGCGGGAAATCGGCCCGGGCCGCGCCCGTCTGGGTGTCGAGGATGCCGACGGTCCCGTTGTCCCGCGCGATCGCCAGAGCCTTGCCATCAGGAGAGAACGCGAGCGCCGGGCAGGGGGTTTTGTGCCACCCTGCATGGACCCACCAGCGCACTTCCCCGGCAGTGGCGTCGAGGAGCCCTAGCCACGCCCTTGAATACTTGGTTGCGATGGCTCGGCCATCGGGCGAGCAGGCGAGCGGCAGGCCGCAGCCGGTCTGCCACGTTGCGGTGACAATCCTCTCCCGGACCGCCCCAGTGCGTGCGTCGAGGATCTCGATGGTGGCCCCGGCGCCCCAGTCCGGCACGCCGTTGGCATCTTCCGGCAGGCGGGCCCTGACCAGGAGCGTCCCATCGCCCGAGAAGCACGCGAGACCCACCAGGAATCGCGAGGACGCCTCGTCGTACCACAGCCGCTTCCCCGTGGCGGTATCCCACACGCGCTGGCCATTGGAGTCCGACACGAGCCGGCCATCGGGCGAACACAGTGAGGGTGCCTCGTGGATTGGCAGCCGCCGGAGGGTGACGCCGCTGCGGACGTGCCAGAAACGGAGCCCGGCGGAATTGGCCGTCACGAGGCTCCTGCCATCGGGGAGGAAGGCCAGGCTGTCGGCGTGCGCGGGCCACCACCCGTGCGACGGGAACTGCGTGGGGTCGAGGCCGATGGTGAGGAGGGAGTCCTCGAAGAGGAGCGTGTTCAGGAGCTCCCCGGTCTGGACGTCCCACAGCTTGAGCGTGCCGTCTTCGCTTGCGCTCGCGAGCGTCTTGCCGTCGGGGGCGAAGGCGACGAGATGGACGGTAGCGGTGTGCCCCGGGCGTAGCTCGAGCCGGGGGCGGTGTTCGGCATCCCCGCGAGAGCGTTTTTTCATAGGCCGCGAACTTGGGACCACGGGAGGAAGGGGTGGTCCGCTCAGTTTGCTCGCCGGCTTCATTCTACACGCGTTCGGCCCCGTGTCAAGCCGCGGCAGCGCGAAGAGTGTGGCCCCCGATCCTACTAACCGCCGGAGTTCCGAGTTCCGGGGCCGCATTCCCTGGTCCCCTATTCCCCTGTCGTTCGTTCCCTCCGGGGGCCAAGAAGAGGGACAGGGGAATTGGGGCAGTGGAATGGGCGAGCAAAGACCGCCTAAAGGCCGAACTACCAACAGGTTGCGACTGGGTTCGTAGTGCGGCCTTCAGGCCGTACGGATACGGGCTAAAGCCCGCACTACGAACAGGTTGCGGCGTGGTTGGAGGTTCGGCGTCCAAGCAGATGGCAAAAACTTACGGCCTGGCCCCGCCGCGCGAAAGAGCGTATGAGTGTGCAGAGTCTATATGACTCTGAGCCGGAAGGCCGAGAATGGCCAAACGGCGATCCCAAGGGGCTCGCCCGAAGCCGGCGGCTGACCGACGCGGCACGAATCACGCCTTGAGGCCGATGAGGTCAACCTCGAGCTTTTTGTTCTCTTTGAGGAGCTCGTCCATCGTGAGGTAGCGGCGGCGGGCGGCGGCCTCGCGGCCGAGGATGGCGGTGAGGGTGCCGTCCACGGCACGCGCCACGGTGGGGTTGCCAAACAGCCCCTTGGTGATGCTGTCGTAGAAGTCGGCGATGTTCTGGATGGCGCCCTGGTCGTAGACGCTTCCCGCATCCTTGACGAAGTGCTTGTCGCCGCCGCGGACATAGCACTTGCCCCAGTAGGCCAGGCGGGCCGTGGCCTTCATCCCGTAGAAGCTGGCGGTGAGCGACGCGGCGTCGGACTCGTTCGCCAGGGTCTGCGTGATGTGGGTCCAGAGCACCTTGTCCTCGTATTCGAAGACCACGCCGAGGCAGTCGGTGCGGTCGCCGTTGGGCTTGGGGCGGCAGGTGCGTGAGAAGCCGCAGGCGGCGACGGGGCGGCGGCCCATGAGCCACTGCACGCCGTCAATGATGTGGATGTCGTAGGCGACGACGCCATCGCCGCCGAGCGCGATGTCGGAGAGCCAGGTGCCGCCGCGGAGGCGGCTCTCGATGGTCTTGCCCTTGGGCGGGTCGCCCCACATGCCGGTGAAGCCGTAGGAGATGATGTGGGCGATGGGGCCGATGGCGCCGTCGCGGACCCGCGTCGCCACCTCGATGTTCGAGGGGTCGAGGGGGAGCTGGTAGTCCACGAGGAAGGCGAGCTTCTTCTCGGTGGCGAGCTTTCCCGCGGCGTCGATGGCGAGGGTGCCGGGCACGTCGGTCGCCACGGGCTTGGCCATGTAGACGTTGACGCCGGCCTGGACCGCCGCGGTGGCCTGCTCGGGGTAGAAGTAGGGCACGTCAATGATGACGACGGCCTCGACGCCACTTTCGAGGAGCCGCTTGTAGCCGGAGAGTCCGCCGAAGCACTTGGCCTCGTCGGCCCCGAGGGCCTTGCCTGCGGCCTTCGCCACGTTCTCGAAGTAGTCGGCCACGCCGTGGATTTCGTAGCCGCCGTGCTGCTTGAACAGGTTGGCGATCCAGCGGCCGCGGCCGCCCGGCCCGATGAGGCCGAGCTTGATCTTCCGCTCGAACGTCTTGGCCGGCGGCGGCGCCGGCTCGGCGGCCAGCGCCTCGGCCCCGATTGCGATGGCGGCCATCCCCCCGACAAACTGGCGGCGGCTCAGGGCCTCGGGCTTCCTGTGTTCTCTCATGACTTCTCTCCTCGCAGCTTGTGGGTCCCCGCTCGCCTGGCCGATTCTAGCCGCCCCGTTGCCGCCTGTCAACACGGCTATTCGCTCGCGTCGGGCGTACATGCTTGCGCGGGGAGTCCTGCGCGCGTAGAATAGGCCGTGGAAACAGAGATTGTAGCATTGTTACAGAGTCGGTCGTTTCGCACGAGGCTCGCGATCGGCTCCGGAAGCGCTCCGGCGGCACGAATGCTCCCAAGCCCGAAAGGGCGGCAGGGGATAGCCACGGGCGTAAGCCCGTGGGAGAGCGTGGCACCCTACGTCAAGCCCCCGCAGGGGGCGGCAGAGCCCCCGGGTCTGCTCCGTTCCCCTCCGTGGCTTCTGCCGCCCCCTGCGGGGGCTGGGGGTGGGCCGTCGCGATCCACGGGCTTACGCCCGTGGCTATCCCCTGCCGCCCCCTGCGGGGGTTGAGTAGGCGCGTACGCTTCCATTGCGTACCATCCAGCTCTGTAACGATGCTACAGTCTCTGGAAACAGGATAGTACCTTGGGAGTGTGCCATGAGCACGGTCACGATCCCCGACGCGCTGGTCGAGAGGCTTCGCGCGCTTGAGGGCGGTGCGGCAGCCGATCTGGACCAACTGGTCGCGCGCGCCCTCGCCGACTACGTGAGCATGCCCGAGGCCAAGCTCCTCGTCCGCCGTGCGGAGGAACTCGACGCGGCCCTCACACGCGCCGGCATCACGGAGGAAGACGTTGCCGAGCACTTCGACCGCTGGCGCCGGCCCCATCCCGAAGGAGGACATAACCTGAAGCCGCTCGACTTCTGGCAAGTCCTCCTGGAGGTTATGCGCAATCCGGGCATCGCGAACTTTGGGGAGTACTACAACAACGCGCTCTCAAGGTGCCAAGCGCGTAACACGAGGCCACGAACTCATGTCATGCTGAACGACGACAAGAGCGTACTCAAGTGCGTCCTGGACGAACTCAAGAAGGCCGGATTGCTCCCCGACGGGGGTGCAATGTCAACCCACCGCTATGCCGACTTGTCGTACTCAGTAGGCAACTGGTGGAACGGTGAACAGAGCTATCTCCTGGTGGTGGAAGTCGAGAACGATTGGCGAGAACTCTACGGGACATTGCGGGACGTGATCAGGTTCCAGGCCAGGATGAAGGTAGCTGTGTTCTATCATTCCCAAGAGAACAGGAATCACGAGCAAGAAGTGGAGAGCGCATTACACAAGGTCGCCCGCAGCTTCGGAGACCAAGGGTTCAGCGAAGCCAACGATACCGGGTACTTGGTCGTTGTGGCGCCAGACCGGTACCCGCAAGGCTCGGATCCCGCACGACTGCGTTGCTCGGGGTACATGTTCGAAGGATTGACGCAGGTGGACCACGGCTGCTGGCAAGAGGAGGCCCTTTGGTAGACGGCGCATTCCACGGGCAAATGAAGGCGCGAACTCCGGCGCGAGCAAGTTGACCACCCCTGAAGACCGCCTGAAGGCCGAACTACGAACAGGTCCCGGCGCCCTTCGTAGTTCGGCGTTTACGCGGTTCTTGCACCCACCAGATTACCCTCCCGAAGGTATTGGAACCTTCGGGAGGGAGGCGGAGGAGAAGGTCAGCACTTGCCCATCTTGCGGAGGGCCGCGAAGGAGCGGCGGGAGACGCCGAAGCCCAACCCGTCGGCGCCGCCTTCCTCGACGACGTAGACGGTGGTGCCGGCAGTGGTCTCGCAGAGGCGGAAGATGACCGGCCAGTCGGCCTTGCCCTCGCCAATGACGGAGTCGGGCGCCGGCCCGCCGTAGTCCTTGAGGTGCACGGATAGGGCGCGGCCGGGGAATTTCTTCAGGATGGCGATGGGGTCGCCGCCGCCGCCCGCACAGTTGCCGATGTCCATCTGCATCACCACGTCGTGCTGCGTGCTGCTGAACAAGATGTCCCAGGCGGTCCGCCCGTCGTATTGCACGAAGTCAAAGCCGTGGGCGTGGTAGCCTGTGCGCATGCCGAGGGGCTTGAGCTTGTCGGCCGTGGCGTTGAGGATGCCTGCCAGCTCGGCGATGCCCTGGAGGGAGGACATTCGGGGCTTGTCGGCGGCGATGATGAGGAAGCGGTTGCCGAGTGTCTGGTTGAGCTCGATGGTGCGACCCAGGTTGTCGCCCAGGAGGGCGCCGGTGGCGAGGTGGATGCCGCAGCAGGTGAGGCCGTTGTCGTCGAGCATCTTGCGGATGGCCTTGGCGGGGTGGCCCATCCACTCCAGCTTGTCGCCGCCGTAGCCCCAGGGCTCGATGGCCACGTAGCCGATGTCGGCCACGGCCTTGAGCGTGGCAGGCAGGTCCTTGCTGCATTCGCCTCGCACCGAAAAGAGCTGCAAGCCGACGGGGATCTTCGCCACAGGCTTTCCTCCTGACACGGCACAGGGCCGCAGGAAACACCGACCTCCCTGGTCCCGAGGGGATGAATCGCTGATTGGATGGGTGCATGGATGTCCGGCATTCACCCACGCATCCACCCATCCCCTACCTGCGCGCTATCATGCTCCTCATCGCCCATCCTGTCAAGCGGCGAGGGGAGCTTGACAGGCGCACAGGCGGCGCGTACCCTCAGACTGCGGACCGCGGCTCGCCCGGATTGGGACCGGAGGTTTCAGAGGGCCAAGGATGCTCGGGCAACCCCAAATCCGGGGGCCGGAATCCGGAATGGCGCAGCTACTCCCCCTTCTCCGATGCCCAGTCTGCCGCGCCACGCTTGCAGAGGCCCCGGCAGCCGTGGCCTGCCCAGCGTGCTCGCGCACCTTCGAGGTCATCCACGGCATACCCGACCTCCGGCCCGACCCGCCCGAGGGCGGGTCGCGCCACGGGGACTTCTGCCTCGAGGTCATCCGCCGATGGCCCGACAGCTCGTACCGGGAGCTTTGGGGGCTGTATCATCGCGAGGAAGGAGACGCCCTCCAGCGCCTGTGGGACCGGCACGAGGCCGAGGCCCCCGAGCGCGGGGAGCGGCGCTGGGACGAGATTGCCCGCCACGCCGCCGCGGCCGGGCAATGTGGCACAGCCGAGGGCGGCTGTGCCACACGGGCGGCGCTCGACGTTGGCTGCGGCGCGGGGAGCGCCCTGTTCGGCCTGGCGCAGCGCGCTTCGCTGGCGGTCGGGCTGGACATCCTTCTGACCGACTTGTTGCTGGCGAAGAAGCGCTTCGCCGAGGCCGGCATCGCCAACGTGGCGCTCGTGTGCGCCTCGGCCCTGGAAATGCCCTTCGCCGACGAGTGCTTCGGCCTGGCGAACGCAACGGATGTGATCGAGCACGTGCCGGACCAGGGGCGGCTGCTGGGGGAGGTCCGCCGCGTCCTCAGCCCTGGCGGCCTGTTCTTCTTCAATTCGCCCAACCGGTTCTCGCTCCTGACGCGTGAGCCGCACGTGAAGCTGTGGGGCATGGGCTGGCTGCCGCGGCGGTGGATGGAGCCGTACGTCCGCTGGCGCCTGGGCCGGCCCTACCGCAGCAAGCGCCTCGTCTCGCTCCGCGAGCTG
Source organism: Planctomycetota bacterium (assembly GCA_016872855.1). Classification (GTDB taxonomy): domain Bacteria; phylum Planctomycetota; class PUPC01; order DSUN01; family DSUN01; genus DSUN01. The sequence continues at coordinate 3,408 of VGYV01000232.1, read as the reverse complement.
CGGCGGCTCGTGCGCGAGGCCTTCGGGCCGCACCACGCCATCCGCGCCGCCGTGCCGGGGAGGAGGCTGGCGCGAGCCATCGTCCGCCCCTTCGAGGCCCTCGCGCTGCCGCTGCTCCCACAGCACAACGTCGTCGCGTGGAAAAGCGGGGAGGCCAAGGCAACAGGCGAGGGAGAATAGGTGTCTGTCCCGAATGGCGCTGGCCTCAGCCCGAAAGGGCGGCAGGGGATAGCCACGGGCGTGAGCCCGTGGAGGGGGGTTCCGGCCCAGAGCCCAGCCCCCGCAGGGGGCGGCAGAGAGCAGGGCAGGAGGCCCCTGCCGCCCGCCGACGGCGGGCTGGGCCGGCAACCACCCCGGGTCGGCGCCATTCACCACGGCCCGCATTTCAGGTGAGGCGGACCAGTGACTGCTCCCGTGTTCCGACGCATGGCTCCCCTGGCGCTCCTCGGGCCCTTCCTCGCGTGGGCGTGGTGGGTTCAGGTGGGCGACATCGAGCTACGCTACGCCTGGTACGGCCTGGGGCCGATGGGCTACACCTACAAGAAGGCGGACCCGCAGGGCTTCGCGCGGGACTTCCCCAACAGTACCGAGGAGTTCGACAAGTCGGCCGTGATGCGCCTCTATCCGCTGGCCTACCGCTGGCTGGGACTCGAGCCGGAACGGCTCGTCCCCGTGATGATGGCCGCGGAGATGCTGCTGATGGCGGCAGTGATGGTGGCCCTCACGCGCGCGCTGCGGCCAGCCGCGCCCCCTGCCGTGGCCGCGCTCGCCGTGCTCCTGGCCGTGGCGAGCGGAGCGCGGGACATGAATCTCGCGCAGTTCAACCAGCCGTTCTTCTGGGGCCTGTACTACAACGTCACTGACGCCCTGCGGCTGATCGCGTTCATGCTGGTCCTGAAGGGCCGCGTGGTGGCGGCCGCGGTGCTGGCCGCGGCCGCGTTCGCCTGCCATCCCGCAATGGGCCTGATGGGCGCGGCCTTTGCCTTCGCGCCGCTTCTCGTGAAGCCGCGCGAGCTGACGCGGCGGGCGAACATCGTGGCAGGCATCGCGTTCCTCGCCCTCACGGGCGCCTGGCTGATGGGGGTCATCGGCCTGCGCGGCGTCACCGGCGAGGGGTTCCCCAGGCAGTTGTGGCTCGACCTCACGCAGGCCTTCGGCTTCCACTGGTATCCCGTGCAGAACGGCATGTTCACGGCGAAGCACGAGCTGGTGTTCCTCCCCTTCCTGTCGTTCCTGGCCCTCGTGGCCTACTACCTCACGCGGCGTGGGTCCCAGGGCGACACGGACCGCAAGGCGGCGGCCAGCATCGTGGCCGGGCTGGCGATGGTGGCGTTGGGCGTGCTCTTCTCGGCCGCGCCGTTCAGCCCTACGCTCATCAAGCTCTGCCTGCACCGGGCCAACGACCTGGTGCTGACAGTGGGCGTGGTCTACGTGGCGGCCGGGCTGTGGGGCGAGCTCGAGTCGGGGCCGGCCTGGCGGCAGGTGGCCGCCGCGGTGCTGCTGGTCTCGCCCTTCCTCGCGCCGCCGGGGTTCCCGCTCCTCTTCGCCCTCGCGCTCACGGCGCCCGCCTGGGCAGCCGTGGCGCGGCCGGGGGCGGGGGGCTGGGGCGAGCGCGCCGTGTTCGCCATTGGCCTCGCCGCGCTTCTTGTGGCCGCCGCTGCCGCTTCGGCAGGGAGGGCCGCGTCGCCGATGTCGGACGCCTACACGGGGCTCAAGTGGCTCGCGTCGGCGCCGGCTCTTGTGGGCCTGGCAGCCCTGGTTCTAGCGTTGGTGGTGCGGCACCTTGCGGGCCGGTGGCTCCCCGGCGCCATCGTGCTGGCGGCGGCTGGCGTGGGTGCCGTCGCATTCGTCCAGGGAACGTTGGAGCCTGCGAAGGACCGCGCCGCGGACCGCGATTTCAAGGCGGCCCAGGAGTGGGCGCGGGCGAACACGCCGAAGGACGCGCTGTTCTTCGTGGACCCGACGCTCTACTACGGCTGGCGCGACTACTCGCGGCGCCCCTCGTTCGGCAACCTCCGCGAGTGGCTCTACCTGGCCTGGGCCTACAACTCCGACTACGCCGTGTGCCAGGAGGGGATGCGGCGCTTCGGCGAGTTCGGCTTCGGCGTCCAGCAGTGCTTCGGCCACCGCCCGCCGTTCGAGGGCTTCCGCGCCCTGAGCCGCGAGCTGCGCCGCCGCGTCTACACCGCCCCGGACGACGCTCGCCTGGCCCTCGCCCGCCGCTACGGCATCGCCTACTTCGTGTTCCGCAAGCGCACGGACTGCGGCCGCCCGGCCACCCATCTCCCGGTCGCCTACGAGAACGGCCACTTCCTCATCCTGCGCGCCGAGCCACAGGGAGGCGCAACGCCGGCGGCCCCCGCGCCACCCGACCGACTACAAACCGACTGACGACCGATTGCTGAAAAAAACTTGCGTCGAGCACTCCCGCCCGAAGTGTCGCAATGCCATCCTCTTGCCGCCTTCCGCCTCGCCGTAAGCCCGGCGGCTACTGGCGAGTCGTCGGACGCGATGCGTACATGAGGGTGGAGGGGAGGAGGGGCCAAGGGGACCGGTGTGCCGCGGTCTTGGGTCCCTTTTGTCCCTTCTGTCCCTTTGGTCCCTTGCCTCGGGCGCCCCCCGCCCCCCCTCCCAAGGGGTGTGTGTGGCGCAAAGTTGAGCCACATTGAGCCACATTGGGCTGCACCGCCCCGGACGGGCGAGGATCGCCAAACGGCGTTTGAGCCACTTTGCGCCACATTGAGCCACATTGGGCGGCGTGGCGGCAAGCGTCCCGCTTGCCTACGGAAGACCGCAACCGGGACGGTTGCGGCTACGGGGCGGGCTCGCCCACGAAGCAGGAGGCGTGCGGCTTGGCGCCGGGCATGTCCATGCGGGGGCGCTCCCGCATGAGGGCGTGGATCGGCTCGAAGGTCTTCAGCACGGCGGCCAGGTCGGGGTCGTCCTTCGAGGCGAAGATGGCCTTGCCGCAACGCTCGGTGCCGCCGGCGGCCCTGGCCAGGGGCGCCAGGAGGAAGGTGTTGAGATGCGGGTTCTCGATGCGAACGCCCAGCTCGCCCCACTTGTGGCCGCGCCAGGGGGTGGCGATCTGCTTCTTGCCCGCGCCGTGGCACTCGGCGCAGCGGCGGGCGAACACGTCGTCCATCACCTTCCGCAGGTCCTTGGGCAGCAGTTGGCGGCAGGCAGGCATCTCGGGGAGAGCCGTGTCCGCGGTGCCGTAGTAGGCGACGTTGAGGTCAATCCACATGAAGATGCGGCGGCGACCCTGCTCGTCGAGGGCCACGCGCGGCTTGCCGTCGGCGTCGGGGTGGCCGCTGAGGATGACCTCGGCGAGCTTGCTGGCGTGGGAGCCCCACTTCTTCGGCGTGATCTCCAGGATGTTCCACTCGTGGCCGTTGTAGGTGGGAA
>VGYV01000231.1 GCA_016872855.1 Planctomycetota bacterium | reverse complement strand
CGGGCATCGTCATTGCCGCCATCTTCGCCGCCGCAATGTCGAGCATTGACGCCCTGATGAACTCCTCCTCCACCGTGTGCATAGAGGACTTCTATCGCCGTTTCAGCCGCGTCGAGCGCGAGGACACCCACTACCTCGCCGTCGCCAAGGGCCTCACCTGGGCCTGGGGCGTCCTTGCCACCCTGATGGCCATCTCCTTCATGGAGATCACCCGCGCCCAGGACCTGTGGATGAAGATCATGGGCACGGCCACCAACGGCGTGCTGGGCCTGATGGCCCTGGCCTTCCTCCCGTGGCGGGTCCACAGGGCCGCGGCCGTCATAGGGTTTCTGGTCAGCTACATGGCTCTTTTCCTCGCCATGGGCTCGGGCCTCACGGGCCTTCTCTGGTGCGTCGTCGGCAACGCCACCTGCTTCGGCGTCGCGCTGCTCGCGGACGCGGCTTTCCGCGGCTGCGGCGCGAGACGCACGGAGTAGCCGCAGGCGAACCGACCGCCCCACAAATCTCTTGATCCCATACATGCCCCGTGTTAGCATGCGCGCAGAGGGGACTTGCCCCCTTGCGGTGGAGCGCGATAGGGCCCTGGACCCGCGCTCCGACCTCGCCTTCGACCCCCTCACCGGCTACCTCGTCGGCATCGGCATCGTCCCAGGCAGCAACCGCCGCTCCCTCTTCCAAATCCCAGGCAACCTGGTGATGAACGGCGTCAACGACAACTACCCCTGGGAGTTCTTCGGCGGGAACGCATCGCCCTGGAGCTTGGTTGACCTGGGCAGCCCCTGGAACCCCGGCGGACCGCTCGGCCCGAACCCCGACGGCGTGGCCTTCGACTTCACCACCGGCGCCCTCTACATGTCCGGCGATGGCGAGAAGTTCTCCCTCTGGGACCGCAACACCGCCACGGTGCAAAACTACATCAACGATAGCGCGGGCGCCGACACCGGCATGGGCTACGACCTCGCCTTCCAGCAGGGCACGGGCCGCATCCCCGAGCCGGCCACCGTGACCCTCCTGGCCCTCGGCGGCCTCGCCCTCCTGCGCCGCCGCAGCCGGAGGGGAGCGGATAGCCGCATCGCGGGTTCGTAGTGCGCCCTTCAGGCCGTATCTTCGTCCAGGAGAGACCCTTCCCCCCTCTCCCCCGGGGAGAGGGTCGGGGTGAGGGTCCTTGGGCCCCCTACCTCTTCACCTCCGCCACCTGCCACCCCTTCCCCGTCTTCCCGAACGTCACCACCCACGTCGGCTTCAGCCTATACGTGTCGTCCTTCGGGGCCATGCGCACCTTGGCCGTCGCCTTGTCCCCCATTACCTCGATAGACTCGAACTTCTCGGGCTTCATGTCCATCGAGCCCACGCGCAGGTATTCGACGAGCGCGGCCCTGAGCGCCGCCTCCTCGCCCGCCTGCCCCTTCGCCTCCTCCCCACCGCCTCCGCAGCCCGCGAGGACGAGCGCCCCCGCAGCGCCGATCGCCAGTAGCGCCTTCATCATTGGCCAGACCTCCAAATGGTCCACCACGGAGACACGGAGAACACGGAGAGGCACCATTCACAGATCACGCCGATGGCATGCATGCAACAAGGGGGAACGGGGGCTCGAAGCCGGATTGGCTCTCTTCCCGCCCTCTCCTCTCCGTGCCCTCCATGCGGGTGTCGCCCTCATCATGCCGAGTCGGGGGAGGGACTGCAACCACGGATGGGCGAAGGCCCGGGACTCCCGCGCTAGAGGATCAAGTCCATAGGGGAGAGAGTTGATCATCTAGCGCGGGGCCAGTCGAGGCCGCATTGCGGCCACGGGCAGATCAAATCTCTTGGATTGGAATGGCCGTCGCGCTATAATGCCTCAATCGCGCGCGGCTGAGGGCCACGCGGCGGATGCCACTTGGAAGGGGTACAGTACGTGGGCAAAGACAAGTTGCCTTACTCGGCGAAGGAGCTGTTCAAGCGCGGGCCGCAACTGACGTATCGCGGCCGCAATCTCGACCAGATCGCCTTCCCCCTCGGCGGGATCGGCACGGGGACGATCAGTCTCGGGGGCTGGGGCCAGTTCCGCGACTGGGAGATTCAGAACCGCCCGGCCAAGGGCTTCTCGCCGCCCGACTGCTTCTTCACGATCAAGGTGCGCGAGGAGGGGAAGGAGCCGGTGACGCGGGTGGTGCAGGGGCCGCCGAGCGGCGACTACATCGGCGGCGGCCACTCGATGCAGCGCAACGCGGGCGAGGGGCTGCCCCACTTCAGCCAGGTCTCCTTCAAGGGTGAGTATCCGACCGCCATCGTGCAGCTCCGCGACCCTGACCTGCCGGTGCGCGTGACCCTCGAGGCCTTCAATCCCCTTATCCCGCTCAACGACAGGGACAGCGGGATTCCCGTCGCCATTCTCCTCTACCACGTGCGGAACACATCGCGGCAGGACATCTCGATCTCCCTCTACGGGAACTTGACAAATATCGTGGGCCATCCCGACCCCGAGGGGCGGGTGAACCAGGCCCGCCACGGGCCGGGCTTCACCGGGCTGTATCTCACGACGAGCAAGCACGATGCGGCCTCGCCTCAGTTCGGCTCGATGGCCCTGGTGACGATGTGGGAAGACGCTGCGGTGTGGCCCCAGCAGAAGGGGGGCCTGGCCAAGTTCTGGGAGGCCATCGCCCTCTCGGACGAGTTCCCGCCCCGCGGCGAGGGCACCTCGCCCACAGGCACGGTCGCCGCCCACGCGGTCATCAAACCGGTCTCCGAAATCGTCATCCCGTTCTTCATCATCTGGCACTTCCCCGTCTTTGAGCACTGGCAGAAGCGCAAGGGGGACAACGGTTTAGAGCGCGCCACCACCTGGCGGAACTACTACGCGACCCAGTGGAAGGACGCCTGGGACGTGGCGGAGTACCTCGTGTGCAACTACGACCGCCTCTACGAGGAGACGCGGCGGTTCCACGACACGCTGTTCGCCTCGACCCTGCCGACCTACGTGCTCGATGCCGTCAGCTCGCAGATTTCCGTCCTGCGCACCACCACCTGCATCCGGCTCGAGGACGGAACCTTCTATGGCTTCGAGGGTTGCAACAACTCGGGGGGCTGCTGCGAAGGGTCGTGCACCCACGTGTGGAACTACGCCCAGGCCCTCACTTACCTGTTCCCCAACCTCCAGCGCTCGATGATGGAGGCCCACCTCAACTGGTCCATGTCCGACGACGGCTACATCCAGTTCCGCATGCCCCTGCCACTGGGCACACGGGCGCAGGCGGGCTTCGTGCCCTGCGCCGACGGCCAGATGGGCCTTGTGATGCAGGCGTACCGCGAGTGGCTCCTGAGCGGCGACGACGCTTGGCTCCGACGCGTGTGGCCACAAGTGAAGAAAGCGCTTGAGTTTGCGTGGAAATACTGGGATGCTGATCGAGATGGAGTGATGGAGGGAGTGCAGCATAACACTTATGACATGGAGTGGTGGGGCCCGAACACCATGACGGGCAGCCTCTACCTGGGCGCGCTCCGAGCCGGTGAGGAGATGGCCCGCCTCGCCGGCGACACCGAGGCCGCCGCCATCTACCGCAAGCTCTTCGAGAAAGGCTCGGTCTGGACTGACCGCAACCTCTTCAATGGCGAGTACTTCGAGCAGAAGGTGAATCCGAAGGCCAACGACGCCTGGCCCGAGCCGTACCGCACGGTGAACGACCGCGGTAAGGACGATAAGTTCCCCGACTGGCCGAAATGGCAGTATGGCAAGGGCTGTCTGGCCGACCAACTCATCGGCCAGTGGTACGCCGTAATGCTAGGGCTGGGTTATATTTACGACAAGGAGCATGTCCGGGCCGCCCTCGAATCCGTCTTCCGCTACAACTGGCGGCGGACGCTCGACGACCACCCCTGCACCCTCCGCATCTACGCCGTGAACGACGAAGCGGGCCTCCTCATCGGCACGTGGCCGAAGGGCGGGCGGCCGGGCTACGCCTTCTGGTTCTGCGACGAGGTCTGGTGCGGCATTGAGTACCAGGTCGCCAGCCACCTGCTCTACGAGGGGATGGTCGAGCAGGGGCTGGCCGTCGTCAAGGGCGTGCGGGACCGCTATCGTGGCGATAAGCGCAACCCGTGGAACGAGATAGAGTGCGGGCACCACTACGCGCGTTCGATGGCCAGCTATGCCCTCCTCACCGCCCTGAGCGGCTTCCGCTACTGCGCCGCCACACAGACCATCGGCTTCGAGCCGCGAGTCTCAGAGACCGACTTCCGCAGCTTCTTCAGCGTCGCCTCGGGCTGGGGCCTCCTTGCCCAGAAGGCGCGCGGGCGCGAGCGCGACCTGGTGATCCGGGTGGACTACGGTTCGCTGCCGCTTCGGCGCATCGTGACGCCCCTGGTGGCCAAGCGGGGCGCGAGGGTGGCGGTGAACCTCGGCGGCCCGACCCGCGGCGCGACCATCGAGCGCACCGACGACGGGGCCTACGCCATCCTCCTCGACCGCCCAATCGTCATCCAGCGCGGCGACATCCTAAAGGTCACGATCTCGTGAGGCCTGCCAGGATGGCAGCCCCGCGCGGCCCCAAAGGTGCCCTTTTTTGCCACCCGGAGGGTCCCTTTTTCGCCATCGCTGTCGGCCTTCACTCCCCGTCCTGGCCCCGCTACAATGCCGTCCGCCGGTGGCAGTGACCCCGAGTTCCTACCATCCGGTAGGAAAGGACCGGCGTTGGCCAAGCACCCCGCCGGCCCTCGCCGAGGCCCATGCCAAGGCAATCGTGCACCGCGACATCAAGCCGGGCAACATCCTCCTCACGGCAGATGGGACGGCGAAAGTGGCCGACTTCGGCCTCGCCAAACGCCAGGGCGTGGACCACAGCGTCACGGCCACGGGCGCCTCGCTCGGCACGCCCCTCCACATGCCGCCCGAGGTCTGCAAAGGCCAGCCTGCCGACGCGCGCTCGGACCTCTACTCGCTCGGCGCCACCTTCTACCATCTGCTGGCCGGCAAGCCGCCCTTCGAGGCCGAGACCTCCGCCGCGCTCATCTACAAACACCTCCAGGTGGACCCGAGCCGCTGGCCCAGGCCGCCCCTGGCACCCCGCCCGAGCTGTGCCACATCGTGCATCGCCTCCTGCGCAAGAGCCCTGGCGGCCGCTTCCAGAGCGCCAACGATCTCCTCGCCGCCCTCAAGGCCAGCCCGACACCCAAAGCCCAGCCCGAAGCTGGGCCGCCGCCCGGCGACGACGCCCGCTGGGGGCCGTGGGACGACCTCTTCGATGGCAAGACCCTGTCTGGATGGAAGGTTGTCGAGAGCTTCGGCACGCCTGGCAAAGCGGGCACGGTCGCTGTCCAGGATGGCAGCATTGTCCTTTCGGGCGGGCCTCACGCGGCCGCAGCCGGCTTCTTCTCGACGCTATCCTGGCCGACGGTGGGCTACGAGGTCGTCTTCGATATCATGCGGATCAAGAGATCAAGGGATCCGAACTGCGCGTGTGCTGCCGACGTGGTGTTCCCAGTCGAGTCCGACTGGTCGGACCTGGTTATCGGTGGTGGGCTAGACGAGAACGCTGTCGCCCTCTACGGAATCGAGAGCCGCCACTTCGGCGGTCCGCGGTGGACCAAGTTCATGACGTTCAATGACGGCCAATGGTATCAGGTTCGGTTGTGCGTTACGGAATCCGCAATCCGGGCTTGGATTGACACTGAGAAGGTGGTAGACGAGCGGCGCGGCGGGCTGGGCATCCAACCGCTGCTTTACAGGCCACGGCAGCTCAAGCCCTTCGGGCTGTTGACCCACTCTGACAGGGTCGCGCTCCGCAACATCTGCCTCCGCCGCCTCAAGGCCGAGGCAGGCCAGAAGTAGTCTCTGCTGCGGAAAGCGGTTACGGGGGCACGCTCAAACAAGTCTGGGCGTGGCACCCGCGGTTCCCCCTCGAAAGCAAGGGGGTGCCACGCCCAAGCCGTGCTTGGGCGTGTCTTCCGCAACAGGAACGAAGTAGGGCGTGCGGGCCTGCGGGGGAGAGCGTTGGGCCTGGGCCGAAGTGCGGCGGCCGGCGGCGCTTCATCGCCTGCCGGCCGCCTTCCGTCGCCCCCTCTGGAGCTCGTTGGCTCCGCGGCGTTCGCGGGAGCTAGGGCTTCCCCAGGCCAACCTGTTCTCCAAGGCCACGTGTGCTCTTGCCCAGCCACACCAGGATGTCGGCGTCGCACATCAGGTCCCTGTCCATCTTCTTGACCGTTGGGCTCACGTTGAGGTCCCTCATCAGGCGCATGGACAGCTCCCTGGCTTGCGACTCGGCGGCCTCGTGTTACATGATGGTTACCCCGGTTTCGTCGTGCCTCAGACCGGATGAGACCTGGACGACCTGGAGTCCTGCCTGCTGTGCGGCGGCCTTGGCCTTGGGAAGCCTCTCGGGCGCGCAGTTGGTGACGATGGCCACGCTGTAGGGCCGGCTGTGGCCGATGTCGTAGACCAATGGCTGGCCGCCGATGGGGTGGAGCTGAACGGTTCGGACGTCCGGCTCGACGTAGAAGGCGAGGGCGAACCGCGCGTCCTGCCCCTCGCAAGTGACCGAGCCGACGTCGCCGTTCCGGAAGAAGCGGATGTCGCCCTCGGGCACGGACTTGTAGTCCACCTCGGCGATCCCGTGGCAGCGGGACCGGTCCTCCGAGCCGTCCGTGTGGTGGTAGACGAGGACGAAGTCCTGAGCCCAGACGCGGGTGCCGCCGAGCGGGGCCTTGGCGGTGACTTTGAGGATCAGGAACCGGGCCTTCGAGGGGTCGTTGATGGACGAGTGCTTGTTTGGGCCGGTCAGGTGCGCGGCGAACTGGTGCGCCACGATCCTCATGCCCGTGAGGTCGCCGGCGATCCCACCGTCCGCTTGCGGCGCCAGCTCGCACAGGCCCGCGAGGGCCAGGGCAGACGCCACGACGCCGACCTTGAGAAGCCAGTTCACGGATGGTTCTCCTTTCGTGCCTGAGACCACAGAGGAACAACAGTCTGCCACGCCGTCTCTCATTCCCCACCCGCCTCCTTTCTCCTCCGCTGCGACGCTCACGCGGGGGGCTTGCGGGCTGCCGCGTTCCATTGCCCCTCGTTACCCCATACGCAGGGCGGGGCCGGGTCCTGCGCGGGATACGCAGGAAAGTGTTGACTGGGACGCTGCGGCGTGTACACTGCTGCCATTGGCGATTGAGTAGGAGCGGCCTATGCCGGGGCGCGGCGGCGAGACGAGCATGGGCGGGGCGGGCAGGGGGTTCGAGCAGACCCACTGGTCGCTCATCGTGAGGGCTCAGGGGGCCGATGGGGCGCGCAAGCAGGGGGCACTGGCGGCGCTGGTGGGCGAGTATTGGAAGCCCGTGTACTGCTACCTCCGGCGTAAGGGCTACGACAACGAGGCGGCGAAGGACCTGACGCAAGGCTTCGTGGCGGACGTGTTGGTCGGCGGGGAGCTGGTGCGCGCGGCGGACCCTGGCAAGGGGCGCTTCCGGGCCTTTCTGCTGACCGCTCTCGACCGGTACGTGGCGAGCGCGCGGCGAGCGGAGAGGGCCAAGAAGCGGGCGCCTGCGGGGGCGCTCGTGAGCCTCGAGGGGCTCGACGGCTTCGAGCTGGCCGACTCCGTGCACGATGCAAGCCCCGACGCGGCGTTCGACTACGCCTGGGCGTCCGCGCTGCTCGACGACGTGCTGGCGGAGCTGAGGGCCGAGTGCCTGGCGAGCGGCAAGGCGGCCCACTGGGAGGTGTTCCATGGCCGCGTGCTGCTGCCGGTGTTCGAGGAGGCGGCGCCCGTGCCGCTTCCGGCCCTGTGCCGGCGCCTGGGCATCGAGGCCGAGGCGAAGGCCTCGAACATGCTCGTCACGGCCAAGCGGCGGTTCCAGGCGCTCCTCAGGCGGCGAGTCGGCCAGTCCATCGGCCCAGACGAGGACCCGGACGACGTGATTGGCGACCTGATTCGCTCGCTCTCCCTGGCCCGCGCAGGACCGGGGGCGGAACCGCGTATCTGAGAGCGGAAAGGACATCTGCCGATGGCGCACCGGTCCACCTACGGCTTGACCTCGCGGCAACTGGGCCGCCTGCTGGCAATCGGCCGGGAGCCGAGGGACGAGGGGGAGAAGGCGGAGGCGGCTGGCATCGCCGCGGCGCTGCGGGAGATGTTGGCCGACGCGGAGCTGGGCGCGCCCCTCTGCGCCCCTTCGCCGCCGCTGGCGGCCCTCGAGCGCGCGAAGAACCACTGGAAGGAGCTGGCCGAAGGAGGGGAGGACGCGGCGCAACGTGCCGCGGCCACGGCCCTGTACTACGCAGCGATTGCCCAGGCGCTCGTCGGATGCGGCGAGAGGATCACCCACCTGCCGGCCGAGCGCCAGGCGCGCGGCTTCGCAAGGCTCGAGGCCAAGCCCTGGGTCCCGGCCGAGTTGAGGGACCTCTTCCGCCGCGCCCGCGCGGCTGTTGCAGTCGCGCCACGTTTTCGGTAGAGTACCGCGCCGTCGCGCGTGCGGCCGAAGTCCCCCGCCTTGCTGCCACGAAGGAAGAGCCGATGGGCTATCCCGCGAGATGGTATCCCTTCTCCTGCCACCCCACGTCCGATTCCTGCTGGTCGCTCTCCGTCGGCCCGGAGGGACGCATCTACGCCGCCGCCTGCTGCGAGGGGGTCCCAGGCGGCATCGTGAAGCCCGTGCGCTATAACGAGGCGACGGACTCGATTGACGCGCTGTTCGACATGGACGCGATGGTGGACGACCCCTACGACAGCGGGCGTGCGACGCAGTGCAAGATACACTACAGCTTCGCGCCCTCGATGCACGACGGCGTGATGTTCATGGCGAGCCACCTGTCCGGCCCGCCGATTGACCGGCCGGCCTACTCGCCCTGGATGTCGTGGAACGACCCGGAGAGGTGCTTCCGCGGCGCCGCGCTCCTGGCCTTCGACACGAAGAGCGACCAGGTGCTCTGGTGGGACACGCTGATCCCCAAAGAGGGCTGCCGCTGCCTCGCCCACGACGAGGAGCGGGGCCTCCTCTACGCCCTGAGCTACCCCCGCGACCACCTTTTCGTCTATGACATTGCGAAGCGCGAGCGGCGCGACCTGGGACGCATCGGCTCCGTCAACGCCCAAGCCCTGTTCCTGGACAGCAAGCATCGCGTGTGGACGACCTCCGACTACGGCCGCCTCATCCGCTACGACCCCGAGAAGGACAGGATGGAGACCAGCCCCTACGTGTTGCCGCACAACCCCGAGTTCCAGACGGGCTGGCATAGCGTGTTCTACGACGCCTGCCCCTCGCCCGACGGCAAGGCCGTCTACGCCGTCACCTGGATCGCCAACCCCTGGCTGATGCGCATCTGGCCCGACGAGGGCGAGTGGGGCCGGGTGGAGGACCTCGGCCCCGCCACGCAGAAGCGCGACACGACGATCCCCTACAGCACCGGCCTCGACCACTGCGGCGGCCTCACCTTCGCCGCTGACGGCATGCTCTACTACGTCGCCGCCCGCTGGCGCGACCCCGTTCACAACCCCCTGCCCGAGGGGCACAAGGACCAGGAGGGGGTCGTCTGGCGGCTGAATCCCGCCGCGCTCGAGCGCGAGGAGGTGGCGGTGCTGGAGCGGCCCGAGGGCTTCGCGCAATACGTGTCGCGTGGGGCGGTGGACCACAATGGCGACCTGTTCTTCGGCCACTGCTGCGGCCCGAGGCCGGTCGGCCTCTTCAAGGTCACGCTCCCGCCCGAGCGCAAGCGCCCCAACGCCCACCTGCCCATTCGCATGTGGGGATGAGGCCCGCCAAACAGCCTCCGTTGTGGAAGGCGAAGACTGGCTGAAGCCAGGACTCCAAACGCCTTCACTCCTTGTTTGGAGTCCTGCCTTCAGGCAGTCCTGGCCTTCCGCAGCAGAAACTACATACCCCCGCTGGAGGCCCCGACGGGTTCGCTTTCCCCCTTCATCAGGGGCGGCAGGCGGCGGACGGTGCCCGCCTTGTCGCAGAAGTAGAGGCGGCTGTCGGACGGCTTGCGGGCGTGGCCGTCGGCCCAGAAAGCATAGAAGTCCGGGTGGGCGTTGAGCGGCCGGCGGCTGTAGGTGTGGTTGTAGGGGCTGCCCTTCGTCATCTGCCGCGCCATCTCCCAGGTCTTGCCCTGGTCCCTGCTTGCCCACATGGCCATCTCGCCGCCGGGGTTGTAGGGCTGCGGGCCGGGCTCGGTGGGGCCGATGACGCGCCACGTGCCGTCGGCCTCGGCGTGCAGGCAGCCGCAGTCGTAGTTGCTCCCCGACGTGGTGACGGGGCGGAAGGCCCACTCCTTGCCCGTCCAGTGGGCGATGGTCCAGGTGCGGGGGTCGTTGGCTGGGCCGCTCTGGTAGCCCTTGCTCGTGATGTAGAGGATGATCGGGCGGCCCTCCGCATCGAAGCTCAGGCTGTGGATGTAGACGAGCAGCTTCTCGGCCTCGTAGTCGCGGATGAGGGCATCGTTCTTCACCTCGGTCAGCGGAGGCGTGATGGCCTTGCCCTCGATGGTCTTCCAGCTCTTGCCCATGTCGTCGGTCTCGACGTAGTAGAGATTCGTCCGCCAGTTGAGGCCGAGCTTGAGGGGGTGGTACATGAAGGCGGTGCCGACTTTGCCCTTGTGGGGCCAGCTCACCTGGTAGTGGCCCTCTGCGATGCCGGCCAGGCGCTGCGGCTCGCTCCACGTCCGCCCGTCGGGGCTGGTAGACCAGTGGAGCATGCGGCCCTTGCGGTAGAGCGTGTGGAGGAAGAGGAAGCCCTTCCCCTCGATCCACCAGGGCTGGGGATACGAGAAGTTGGTCTTGAGCGTCAGCTCGAACGCCTCGATGTCGTAGGGCTTCACGCTGCGGTAGATGAAGGAGGGGCGGGAGGTGCCGTGGGACGAGCAGAAGACCCACAGGTGTCCCTCGCCGTCAATCGAGAGCACGGGGTTGTCGTGCGCATCCTCGGTCTGCTTGTCGTGGAGGATGCGGGGCCGGGGCACAGTGCCCGTCGCGTGGTCGTAGAAGCTCACCATTTCGAGCAGGTTGCGCTTGCCCTTCGATGTGCCGCCGTAGACGAAAAACGTCTTGTTCGCGGCGGGGGCGTAGATGCAGAAGGGGATGTGGTTGGCGGGATACGTCCCCAGTCCGCCGCTGTATTTGTAGACGTATTCATCCTTCGATGGCTGGTTATAGTACCAGATTCCCCGATACCCGTCGTCCTTCTCAGGCATCTTCACGGGTCGCTCCTTTGGGGTTTCGGCCCCGGCGGCGAACGTCGCGGCCGCGGCGCTGGCGAGAACGCACGAGAACCATGCTGCCACGTTGCCTCCAATGCTCATCTCTTGCTCCATCCCTTCTCGTGGCCCTCCCCGAGGCGCGAAAGCTCGAGGGTGAACTTCCGAGCGAGCCATAGTGGGACAAAGGCCAGTACGCCGAAGGAACAGTCAATGAGCCGCCAATAGAGCGGGATGCCGCGGATCGGGCCGCACACCATCGCTAGGGGGATCACCAGAGCCGATGCGATGAGGCCGAAGTGGATCACCCAGAGGTTGCGAACGGGGTCAACCCACGGCCCGACGAAGAGGATGGCCAGGATGATGTGGGCGAACGCCAACCAGTCCGTACCGTACGCCATCCACGGGTAGCGGTGATACGTGTCCTGAAGCCCCTCGCGAACTTCAGCGACCCACCCGACGATGCCTGAGTAGTTGTCGGGGCATGCGTCCGTCGGCACCCCGAGGAGCCGCGTGAGGACTCCTAGCTCCCATTCGAGGGGGAAGGCCGTCACGCCGCTCAGCAGCAGGCCGGCGATGACAAGCGCGACGAGCACCCGGATTCGTCGCCTGAGGACCGCGCCACGCTCCATTGCCTCTCCTCTCGGACCCCCCCCGGCACACTATGGTTGGGCTCT
>VGYV01000230.1 GCA_016872855.1 Planctomycetota bacterium | reverse complement strand
CCGGATCGCAGGCGAGAGCCCCCCAGCCCCGACGGGGCGGCACGACAGACCGCGGGTGCCGCCCCGACGGGGCTGGCGCCTCTGCTACCCCCTTCCGGCGGCTTACGCCGCCGGCTACACCCTATCGCTCCTTCGGAGCTGGGCCTGCTGGTGAGAAATGCGGGCTAATGATAGATAGATCGCCGACGTCGCGTCCGAAAAAAGTAGAATGTCCCCTTTTCCGTCGCGGCAAGAGACCACTCCAGGCGGACGAGCCGCTTTTTTTTCAGTCTCAGGCCGCTCATGATCGGCCCGGAATTTCGTTGTACTGGGGGGAGAGAGGGCGCGCGAAGCGGGGCGAACGGCCGGAAAACGGGCGCAGATTGGGGAGAGCGTTTCAGCGCCATAAGTCTAGGCATGGACATGTCTTGCGGCTTCCCGATGGCGGGAGGAAAACCCGTGTACCTATTTCCAGGGGGTATTGCCTTTGTGAGGGTGGAGGGGGAAGATGCCAAGAGAGCAGTCGGCAGTCGGCAGGAGGCAGGGGGGCGCCCCCCTGAGGCTGGCCCCGATTCCGAGGGAGGTCATCCGGCCTGCCGTTCGTGCTCGTCGTCGTCCTCGTCGTCGTCGAACTCTTGGCCTCTCCCCTGAGCCACATTTGTCTGGACCGCCCCGGAGGTCGCTTCGGGGGATGAGCGTTATCTTGCTGCCCTGGACGGCTGCTTCTGGGGGTCGGCGCAGACGACGCGGAAGCCGACGTCGTAGACGCGCTGCCAGGGGGGATAGGTGAGGCGGGAGGAGGAGCGGGCGAAGTGGGGGCGG
Organism: Planctomycetota bacterium; assembly: GCA_016872855.1. Lineage (GTDB taxonomy): Bacteria > Planctomycetota > PUPC01 > DSUN01 > DSUN01 > DSUN01. The sequence goes on along the minus strand of VGYV01000230.1, from coordinate 11,080 downwards.
CAATACCAAGAACCGCCACGCACAACGAGGCGTTGTGCGATTTCCGATTTCCGATTTCCGATTTCCGATTGGGGATTGAAATCGGCAATCAGCAATCGGCAATCGGCAATGACGCTGTTTCGCCCGTCGCTCTCATCATACGGATAGGGCCGGTACGCGCTCCGCGTCCACTCCCACACGTTCCCGGCCATGTCGTGGAGGCCCCAGGGGTTTGGCGCGAAGGAGCCGACGGGGGCCGCGACCTTGAAGCGGTCGTCCACGCTCTCGATGGCGGGCCGCCACGGGGGCACGGCGCCCGAGGGGAGGCCCCAGCCAAAGGTGTCCACGAAGCGGAGCGTGCGGTCCGCCAGGTTGGCGAGCTTGGCGAAGTCGGTCTCGACCGCGCCGTAGTAGAGGGGGGTCGAGGTGCCGGCGCGGCAGGCCCACTCCCACTGGGCCTCCGTGGGCAGGGTGAAGGCCTGCCCCGTCTTCTCAGCCAGCCATTGGCAGAAGGCCATCGCCTGGTGCCAGTTGACGCGGCAGACGGGCTGGCGGGGGCCGTTGGTGGGATAGCCGCGCTCCTGGACGCTGAACTGGAGGAAGTCGCCGGTCTCCAGGCGGCTGTCGTGGCGGGGGTCGGCGAGGGCGAACTGCTCGTTCGTGATCTCGAGCTTGCCCATCCAGAAGGGCTGCTGGAGCTTGACGTGGGTGACGGGCCGCTCGTCGGCGTCGCCGGCGGCATCGCCCATGAGGAACTCGCCGGCGGGGATGCGCACGAGGTCGAGCTTGATGCCCTGGCCCAAGTCAATGGAGCGCTCGACGGGGCCTTCGGCTTCCTGGCGCCGTTTGGCTTCTTTGGCATCGAAGGGCCACCCTGACGCGTGAGGCGTGAGGCGTGAGGGGTCTTGCGGCTCGCGGCTCGCGGCTCGTGGCACGAAGCTGTCGGGCGGCTTGTAGGTGACGCCGTAGACCGCCTCGGGGTCCTCGTCGAGGCCGGCGTAGAGCTTGTCCATCGCGCGGCGGCGGTCGCGCTGGCCCTGCACGCGATTCATCCCGACGATCTCGTGCCACGTGCCGTGGTAGGGGGTGTTGAGGTCAATCCAGGTGATGATGCGGTCCCAGGCCTCGGGGTCGAGGGCGACGCCGCGGTGGCCCTTCTTGAGCTTCTGGACGAGGAAGGTGGTGTCGGCGTGGAACTCGCAGGGGTTGAGGAGGTGGATGTCGCTCTCGATGGTGTGGCCGCGGACGTAGGAGCGGAGGGCAATGTAGGAGGGGCTGAAGCGCGTGCCGCTGTTGTAGCCCTTGTCGCGGGCCTGGGGGTGGACCTCGGGCTGGTCGGTGTAGTTCGGGAGCGTTTTCCCCCCGGCCAGGGGCTGGCTCGTGCCGTCGTGGCAGCCGGTGCAGTAGTAGTCGAGGACGGGTTGGACCTCGCGCTTGAAGGAGAAGCCGCGCGTGGGGCCATACCAGGGCGTGATGTCGGCGGGCGGCTTGGTGAAGGCCTGGGCCTGGCGGTTCGGCGGCGAGCTGTTCTGGCTCTCGTGGCAGCCCACGCACGAGAGGGTCTCGCCCGGCATGGCGACCATCCAGCTCCGCATGAGCTGAAGCGCCTTGCCCTCGCCGTCGAGCGGCTGGAGCGAGATGGGCACGTTGGCCGGGATGCGGAAGTAGGCCGAGCCGTCGGGCTCGACGGGCACGGTGCCGATGATGCGCTTGACGTCCCACGAGCCGTCGAGGCCAACTCGGTTCACTTGGCCGCCCATGCCGTGGTAGGCGAACTGATAGGTGAAGAGCCGCAGCTTCTTCACCGTGCCGCGCGGCACGTCCCGCAGCCCGCCGCCCGCATAGACATCGGACATGTAGACCACGCCGTCCTTGCGGTCGAGCTTCACTTTGTCGGGGATGACGGGCGGCCTGGGTGTCTTCTTGAAGGGGATCGGCTCGAGGAGCGCGTAGAACGGCTCCTCCTTGAGCAGCAGCAAGTTGTCGAACGTGTCCACCAGGTAGATGCCCCAGCGCGACTGGGGCGTGGGCTTGCAGGCGGCGATGATGTACTTGTCACTGAGCGGCCACGGGTGGAGGAACTTGGGCCACGAGCCGCCGACCAGGCCGTCGAGTATCTTCGGCTCGACCGTCTTGCCGCGGCCCGGGATGCGCTGCACCACGCCATCGGCCTCGCGGCGGCCCTGCGCCACGTCGAACAGCACTAGCTCGCCCATCCGCGGCGAATCGTGGTGCCCGCCCACAATGCCCACGAACCGCGTCGGGTGGTTCGGGCACGGCCTCGCGTAGAAATTCGCGTTCGGCCAGTACGAGTTGCTGCCGTAGAACTCCATCTGCTCCGTGCCGTCGGGATTCATGTGGAACAGGATGCGGGAGACGTAGTGCGGGATGTCCGAGTACTCCCAGCGGAGGTAGAGCACGCGGCCGTTGTTGAGCACCGTGGGACACCAGTCGTGGTCCTGCTCGAACGTCAGCCGCCGGATGTTGCCGTCGGCGGGGTCGTGGAGGTAGATGTTGGAGACATGGGAGGAGCCTGTGACGCATGGGACGCCCGTGAAGCAGGCGGTGGAGGTGAAGAGGATGCGACCGTCGGGCAGGTAGCAGGCGTCGTAGTTATCCACGTCCGGCTGGATGATCAGCGGCAGCTCGCGCACCTTCGTTTGGAGTGCGGGCTTCAGCCCGTCAGTTTGGAGTGCGGGCTTCAGCCCGTCTCCTTCGGTACGGCCTGAAGGCCGCACTCCGAACTCCAGCTCATAGACCTGCCAGCGCTTGTTCTGCCCGGGCATCGAGAAGAGCAGCCTGTCCGCATCCCAGTGCAGGTCCACGTCGCCCACGAAGCGCCCGCCCTCGGGCCGGAACAGCGTCGTGAGCTTCCCTGAGTTCGGAGTCCCGCCTTCAGGCGGCTCCTCGCCCCTCGTAGCCCGCCCCTCCGGGGCGGAAGCATTCCGCGTCGGAGACGCGGGCCACGTAGCCCGCCCCTCCGGGGCGGGAGCATCCCGCGTCGGAGACGCGGCCCACGTAGCCCGCCCCTCCGGGGCGGAAGCATTCCGCGTCGGAGACGCGGGCCACGTAGCCCGCCCCTCCGGGGCGGGAGCATCCCGCGTCGGAGACGCGGGCCACGTAGCCCGCCCCTCCGGGGCAGGAGCATCCCGCGTCGGAGACGCGGCCCTCGTAGCCCGCCCCTCCGGGGCGGGAGCATTCCGCGTCGGAGACGCGGGCCACGTAGCCCGCCCCTCCGGGGCGGATGATTCCGCCGCGGAGCGGCGGGCCACTTTGAAGTCAGACAGCACAGCAATCTCGTCGTCATAGCCGGTGTGGGGCAGGCTCGAGTTGCTCTCCCAGTTCTGCACGAGGCCGAGTCGGGGCGACTTTTCGCTCCGCTTGACGAGCAGGATGCGGTCGAAGTCGAGCAACGGGTTGGCCAGGAGCGCCTCGCGCTGGAGGGCGAGGAAATCAGCATCGAGTTGCTCAAGACGCTCCTTGGCCTCTGTCCCTTCCGTCCCTTTCGTCCCTTTTGTCCCTTTGGGTTCAAGGGACTCAAGGGACCCAAGGGACGAAAGGGACTTGTGAGCGGCCTGGATAGCTCTGAGGCGTTTCAGGAACTCGGCGCCCTTGGGATAGCGCTCGCCGAAGGTGGCAATGAGGTTGTTGATTGCCAGTTCCAGCGCCTCGACAGCCTTCTCGGAGATGCCAGCCGCCACGTATGCCTGCGCGGGCGGCGGGGCGGCGGGCTTGGGCAGCGGCTTCACGACGACCTTTTCCCACGACTTGGGCGCGGCAAGATACGCAAGGATATTGGCGGTCAGCCGCTCGAGGTTGCCGCGGTGCGGGTTCTGGGCGTAGGCGTAATGCGGCAGGCGCCAGCCCATGACGATGATGCGGCCCTTGCCGACCTCGTACTCGGCGAATGGATTCTCGGAGCCGCCGGGCGAGCGGGCCAGGAGCATGCCCTTGGATGGCCCGCCCGAGCCGTGGAAGTCGGAGAAGGCGGGATAGCCCCTGTCGCTGATCGCCACGTGGCCGTCGGGCAGGCCGCGGAACACGGGGTGCCGCGTCTCGACCGCCACGAGGCCGGCGGGCGAGCCATCGTTGCCCGGCCCGCCGAGGCGGGGGTTGACGGGCTCGATGCGGAGCCAGTGGACCATGTTCAGCGCCGCGCCCGACAGGTAGAGGCCCCCGCCCTCCTCGGCGAACTTGCGCAGGGCGTCGAGCGTCTTCTGGTCGTAGACCGGCGGCTCCTGCTCAACCCCGTCGCCCTGGTGATACCAAAGCACGGCGAAGCGGTTGAGGGCGAGTTCCTGCCCCTTCTCGTCGGCGAACTTCCCCGGCGCGGCGACGGCCACGAGCGTGGCCTTGTGCTCCTTGGCCGCCAGCGCCCACGCCGCCTGGCCCTCCGGCCCCAGCTTGGACACAGACGCATCAGGGGCGAGGAACCCGACTCCGCCCTCTCCCCCTGCTCCGAGGACGGGAAGGCCGACGAAGGCCAATGCGATGATGGGACGGACGAACCGTGCGTTGCCCATTCTGCTCTCTTGCCCCTGAAGTGCGTCACACCTGGCCTCCCCGCACCATATATCTTACGTCTCCTGGGCCGTGCGTCAAGGAGCGGCGGGGCATTTGATTCCCGTGGGCATGTTTCATATGATCATTCGCATCGCAGGGAGGCCAGGTGCGGGGCCACGATGGCGAAGGCGCGCGTCAGGCTGGTTCCCCTTTTCCTCGCGGGCGTGTGGCTGGTGGCGCTGAGCCGGCCGGCGGAGGCCGTGGTGCCGGTGCTCGTGGGGCCGCTTCAGGCCCTCATGGCCATTCTCCCGTCGCTGCTCCTCGCCCTCGGCGGGATGCTCCTCGCCTTCTTCCGCCCGTCCTTCTACAAGAAGCTGGCCATCTTCCTCTGGAACCAGAAGGTCTTCAGCCTCTGCCTGATTGCCGTGGTGGCGGGCCTGGTGTTGCTGTCGCGCATGAGCTGGGGCACGGGCGGCCCGGCGGCGGGCGAGATGCGGGCGGGGAGCGATTGGCCCGCCTTCCGCGGTGGGCCGGAGCGCCGCGGAGCCGTCCTCGACAAGACCCCCGAGCCGACCCTGCCCGAGACCATCTGGAGCTTCAAGTCGGACGCCAAGTGCATCTACGCCTCGCCCGCGGTCATCGGCAACCGCCTCTATGTGACCACCGCCGAGAAGGGGGTCTTCACCGACCGCGGCACCGTGCTCTGCCTCGACGCCGAGACGGGCGGCGAGGTCTGGCGCTACTCGCCCGGCGACTTCCGCGCCACCTTCTCCTCGCCCTCCGTCGCCGTAGTGGCAAGCGTCCCGCTTGCCGACCGCAACCGGGACAGTCGCGGCCACGCGGACCGCAACCGGGACGGTTGCGGCTACGTGGTGGTCGGCGAGGGCCTGCACTACACGACCGATTCCCGCATCAACTGCCTCGACCTCAAGGGCAACCTGCTCTGGGAGCTGCGCACGAATAGCCACGTCGAATCCGCCCCCTGCATCTACAACGGCCGCGTCTACATCGGCGCGGGCGACGACGGCTACTACTGCATTGACCTGAAGCCAGGGGCCGACGGCAAGCCGAACGTCGTCTGGCACCTCGACGGCAAGAAGTACCCCGACTGCGAGACGGCGCACCTGGTGGCCGACGGCATGGTCTTCCTGGGCCTCGGGGTGGGCGGCAACGCCATCCTGGGCCTGGACGCCGAGACGGGCAAGGAGGTTTGGCGCCTCGACGCCCCCTATCCCGTCTTCGCCCCGCCCGCGCTCGCCGACGGCAAGCTCTACGTGGGCATGGGCAACGGCAACTACGTCGAGACCGCCGAGCAGGTGCGCGACAACGTGCTGAAGAAGATGCGCGACGCCGGCAAGTCGCAGGCCGAGCTTGCCGAGGCCGAGAAGCGCCTCGGACCCGCTGGCGAGGTCTGGTGCATCGAGGCCAAGAGCGGCAAGGTGCTTTGGAAGTTCCCGACGGCTCAGGTGGTGCTTGGAGCAATCGTTGTGGGCGGGACCTCTGCGTCCCGCGAATCGCGGGGCACGGAGGCCCCGCCCACAACCGATGATCGCATCTACTTCGGGGCACGCGACGGGCAGTTCTATTGCCTCTCCACCGCGGGCCGGCTCATCAAGAGCTGGCACGCCCACGAGCCGCTCCTCGCCTCGCCCGCGGTCGGCGGCGAGTTCGCCTACATCGTCACCAACTCCGGCCGCCTCCACTGTCTCAAGGCCGACACGCTGGAGCCGGTGTGGGACACGAGCCTGGGGCAGGGGGCGAACTTCATCAGCTCGCCCACCCTCGCCCTCGGCCACATCTACGTCGGCACGGAGCAGGACGGCTTGAAGTGCATCGGCCGCCGCGGCGAAAAGCTCCCGCCGCTCTGGACAGGCATGGAGCGCGGCGGCAGCGACGGCTCGTCCCTCCCCGAGCGCGGCCAGCTCCTCTGGCGCTACCCCAAGGAGACCAACGACAAGTTCGCCGTCACCGCCCCCATCGTCCCCTGGGGCGATGGCCTGGGCATTTCCTACATCCTCAAGGGCAACCCCGCGTTCGTCAGGCTCAAAGTCGGCAGGGGCATCGAGGATGCGCATCGGGTCGCTCAGCCGGAATCGTGGGATGCCCCCGTGCGGGTAGTCCCCGCCGGGTCCTTGGGCGAGGCGGCCTTCGTGACGCTTGACTATTCCGGGGACGCCACCCACGCGCTGCACAGTTACTTCTTTGGTGACGGCCGGAGGGCTTGGAGTTTCCACCGGCGTCCCAACGCCTCAAGTGCCTCCGCGCTGGACCGCCGTCATGTCTACGTGTGGTCCGGGGCCAACGTTCTTGCGTGCATTTCCCTGGAGCAAACGGCTGGTCGGATGCTCAAGCTCGCCGGCGACACGAGGGAATGCAGGGTCACCATCATTGTGCCTATCTGGTCGGCGGAGATCGGCGCAGGTAGCTTGCCCCCGGCGCCGGGGGAGGGGATTCTGAGCGTGGCGACGAATACGGAGCTGTTGGCGCTCGACGACAGCACGGGGACGGTGCTGTGGCGGGTGCCGCTGAAAGAGACGCCGCTCTTCGGCCCCGTGCGGCTGCCGAAGGGGATCGTGCTGGCGACGCCGAAGGGCATCGCTGTCCACAAGATCGTGGACGGCTCGGTGGCGTGGACCGTGGATTGCGGCCCGCTCGCCGCGCCGCTGAACGCCGATGCCGACCGCATCGCGGCGATCACGAAGGCGGGCGAACTGCTCGTCCTGGCCTCCAGCGACGGCAAGCAGCTCGCCAAGGTGTCGGACGTGGCCGGCCGCGTGCCGCCGCTGCTCCTGGGCGACAAGGTGCTTTTCGTGAACAAGGACCTCACGCTCCTGCGCGAGGGCGAGGACGTGCCCGTCCAGTGGGCTCGCACCACCTGGCTCGGCGCCGTGACCACCCCGCTCGTGCTCCTCGACGGCTGCGTCTACTTCGCCACGGAGACGAAGGGCGTGGTGTGTATTGGGGCGCCGAAACGATGAGGCAGTCGCTTCTGTCCCCTCTCCCTCGGGGAGAGGGTGAGGGTGCTTCTGAGCGGCGACTCCGGGACCGCGGCAAGCACCCTCACCCCTTCCCTCTCCCCAAGGGAGAGGGGGAAGGGCGTGGTGTGCGTGGGGGCGGCGAAGAGATGAGGCGAAGGAGCCGCGAGCCGCGAGCGGCGAGCTTCGAGCTTTTCTGAAAGAAGGCTCGTGGCTCGGCGCTCGTGGCTCGAAGCTCGTCTTGCGGAGAAGGCCGTGGGCCAGTTGATCTACTTCTTTGGCGCCGGAAGCTCTGAGGGTGATCCGGAGCGCAAGGATATCCTCGGCGGCAAGGGGGCCAGCCTGGCCTCGATGAGCCGAGCCGGGCTGCCCGTGCCGCCAGGGTTCACCATCTCCGCTGAGTGCTGCCCCATCGTGGAGGCCACGGGCACCTGGCCCGCGGGCCTCAAGGAACAGGTCCGCGCGGCGATGGCTCGGCTGGAGCAGATGATGGGCCGCGCCTTCGGCCAGGCCCCCAAGCCGCTTCTCGTGGCCGTCCGCTCGGGGGCGGCCGTCTCGATGCCGGGGATGATGGACACGATTCTCAACTGCGGTCTCAACCCGTCGTTGGCCGGCTGCGTGCGGGGCTTCTGGCACGACTATGCCGAGCACATTCGCATGTTCGCCCGCTCCGTGGCTGGCCTGGCGCTGGAAGCGGACGGAGTCCGCCCCTCCGGGGCGGAAGCTTCCGCTGCGGAGCAGCGGACTCCCTCGCATGTCCGCCCCTCCGGGGCGGAATCTTCCGCCGCGGAGCGGCGGGCTACGCCGCAGGACCCGAAGGCGGTCGCCGAGCAACTGCTCAAGGCCTACGAGCGTGAGGCGGACAAGGGGTTCCCGACCGATCCCTGGGACGCGCTCGACCAGGCGATCAATGCGGTGTTCGCCTCGTGGAACAGCGAGCGGGCGGTCACGTATCGCAAGCACCACGACATCCGCGGCGTCGCGGGCACGGCGGTGAACGTCCAGGCGATGTTCCCGTCCGAACGCGCGGGCGTGCTGTTCACGGCGAACCCCAACGCCTTCAAGGCGGGCGAGATGGTGCTCGAGGCCTCGTGGGGCCTCGGCGAGGCGGTCGTCAGCGGCTCCGTGACGCCCGACATCTACATCATTGACGCCACGACCCTGGCGATGAAGCGCGAGGTGCCCGGCCACCGCCCGGGAGCCGAGCCGGCCCTCACGCCACAGCAGGTGCGCGAGATCGCCGAGGTGGGCAACAAGGTCAAGGGCTACTTTGGTTACGACTGCGACATCGAGTGGGGCATCGCCGAAGGCCGCGTGGCGCTCCTCCAGAGCCGCGCTATTCGCGGCCTGGACGTGCTCGAGGACATGGAAGAGGGCCGCCAGGAGGAAATCGAACGCCTCCGCGAGCAGGCCGCGGGCGAGCGTCGCGTGTGGGTCGCCCACAACCTGGCCGAGACCCTCGCCGCCCCCACGCCGCTGACGTGGGACATCATTCGCGGCTTCATGAGCGGCGACGGCGGCTTCGGGCTGATGTACCAGGACTTCGGCTATCGCCCCTCCGCCGAGGTCCGCTCCCAGGGCTTCCTCGAACTCATCTGCGGCCGCATCTACGTGGACCCCCGCCGCGCCGCGGGCCTCTTCTGGGACGGCATGCCGCTGGAGTATGACGCCGAAGCGGTGGCGGGCGACCCGAGCCTGCTCGAGCAGGCGCCGAAGAAGCTGAACATGCAGAAGGCCGACCAGGGCTTCTTCCTGCGCCTGCCGAAGCTCATCTGGGCGATGATCCGCTCGGCCCGCCTCACGCGCAAGGCCCGCGCCGCAGCCCGCGACGCCTTCGAGAACCAGGCCGTGCCCCGCCTGCGCGCCTATCTCGACGAGGCGCGGAACCTCGACCTGTCGAAGCTCCCGACCCCCGAACTCCTCGCCGAGCTTCGTCGCCGCATCGCCTTTGTGCTCGACGACTTCGGCAAGGAATCGCTCAAGCCCGGCTTCTTCGGCGGCATGGCCCAGGCCGCCGTCGCCGCGCTCCTCACCCAACTGATGGGACCTGAGAAGGGCGCCGACCTCACCCGCCGCCTCACCACCGGCCTGGAGCACGATACCACCGTAGAGCAGAACGTCCTCCTCTATCGCGTCGCCCAGGGCGACGCCACGATGGCCGAGTTCCTCGACCGCTTCGGCCACCGCGCCGTCAACGAAATGGAGCTTGCCCAGCCCCGCTGGCGCGAGGACAGCGACTACATCGAGCGGATGAAGCAGAGCTACACCCGCCCCGGCGTCGAGCCGCCCGAGGAACGCCACGCCAAACAGGCCGCCGCACGCCGCAAGGCCGAGGCCGAACTGCCCGCTGCACTCGCCGAATGGGGCGCCGCCTCGCTCCACGAACGCCTCCTGCCGGACCTCCGCGACGCCCAGGCCCTTCTCCCCTACCGCGAGGCGGCCAAGCACTACCTTATGATGGGCTACGAGACCATCCGCGCCGCCCTCCTGGAACTCTCGCGGCGCTGGGACCTGGGCCGCGACCTCTTCTTCCTCCATCTCGACGAACTCGATGGACTCGAGTCGCGGAGAACCGAGTTGGCTGAGGCCATCGCCGACCGCAAGCTCCGTTGGAAGTCCGCCCAGAAGCTCTCGATGGCGTTCGTCGTGGACTCCGAGCACCTCGAGCAACTGGGGCATCCGCAGACGAAGGCTGGCGGGGCGAAGCTGGACGGCTGCCCCCTGGCCTCGGGCGCGGCCAAGGGCGTCGCTCGCATCGTCTTTGACCCCCAGACCGCCGGCGACATTGGCACGGGCTACATCCTCGTCTGCCCCTCGACCGACCCGGGCTGGACGCCGCTGTTCGTCCACGCCCGCGGCCTCGTGGTCGAGCGCGGCGGCGTCCTCTCCCACGGCGCAATCGTCGCACGCGACTTTGGCATCCCCGCAGTCGTCCTCGAAAGCGCAACACAACTCATTCCAGATGGCAAGACCATCGAGATTGATGGGAGCAATGGAGCTATCGCTCTTGTGGAGCAAAGGAATCCGTAATCCGTAATTCGTAATCCGTAACCAGAGAAGATGACGAGAGCCCTCTTCCTTGTCTGGTTACGGATTACGGATTACGGATTACGCACGTGGCCGAGCAAGACCAATATGGAAATCCTGACCGCCATCACAATTCTCATCGTCGCCGTCATGGATTACCCTCTCGGCTGGCTCCTCGCCCTACCGCGCGACCTCGCCATCGTCATCATCGCCATCGGCACCTCGCTCCTCCTCACCCTCGTGCGCAAGTGGACGACCAACCAGGACCAGCTCCGCCGGTCGAAGGGCGACCTCCGCCGCCTCAAGCAGCTCCTCCTCGGGAGAAAGGCGATGAAGGACAAGGCGGGGGCCGCCCGCATCCGCACCTCGCTGGGCATGGTCAACGCCATCCGCCTCAAGGCCGAGGGCAAGCCGCTCCTCTGGTCCCTCCTGCCCATCATTCTCCTCGCCGTCTGGGCCGTCGAGCGCCTCGACTACTTCCCGCCACGGGTCGGCGAGGAGCTTACCGTCCAGGCGTACTACGATGCCGCCTCGATTGAGCAGTTGACCCACCTCGTGCCGCCCGAGGGCTTCGAGAGGTGCAGCGACGCCATCTA
>VGYV01000229.1 GCA_016872855.1 Planctomycetota bacterium | reverse complement strand
CCGCGCCCTGTGGTTCATTGACGACCGGCGGACGGAGGCGATTGACTCGCGGCAGGTGGCCGCCGGGATGGGGGTGACGCAGCGGACGCTCGAGCGGCGCCTCCGCGCGGCAGGCCGCGGGACGATTGCCCAGGAGATAGCGAAGGCCCGCGTCGAGCACGCCAAGCTGTTGCTCGAGGACCTGGCCCGCAGCCGCGTGCGCGCCCAGCGGCGCCGGCGCGGGCGCCGCGGCCCCGTGGAGCTCGTCTTCGACGGCCCGCCCGGCGAGCCCGGCGGCGAGGGCTGGCGCGAGTGGGCCGAGGACCCGCGCCGCCGCGCGGCCCTGGTCGAGACGCGGCCCGACGGCACGGAGTGGATTCGCCGCCATCCCCTGCCGATGCCCGACACGCCGCCCGAGGGGTGGGGCCGGCGCCGGTGGGCCGGCCTGGCGGGGGTGGCGCGGCTGGCAGGCTTCGGCAGCGTGTCGGCCCTCGCCCGCGCCTTCCGCCGCCACGCGGGCATGCCGCCTTCCGCCTGGATGAAGGAGGGGGCCGCCAAGACGCCCGGGGGCTGATGGGCATGATGGGACAGAGGGCAGCGCCAAGGACTACCCTCCCGAAGGTACTGGAACCTTCGGGAGGGAGGTGGTGTTGCGGATTCTTGTGGGGCAAAGTCGTTGACGCCACGGGCTGCGGCGCGTAGAATGGCGCGCGGGCCGGGGTCCGGCGCGACCTTTGTTGGGGGCAGCAGAGATGGGCAAGATCGCCACGAGCGGCGTCCAGACCGGGATGCTGGCCAATCAGTTGATGGCGCGCGGCTTCACCGCCCAGGGGGCCGGCGAACTGGTCGGGGGCAAGCCCGTGACGCAGGCGAACGACCTGACGCGCATGGCCGCCGCCATGCCCCAAGTGAATGCGCTCACCAACCTTCAGTCGCTCCAGCTCCAGCAGCAGATGCAGAGCCTGAACCGCCAGATGACGCTGATGTCTAATATCATGAAGTTCAAGCACGACACAGTGAAGAGCATCATCGGCAACATCCGGTAGGCGGGCGCCCTGCCTGCTGCGGCATTGAGTGCGGTCCGGCGCGGCGCTGCGACGCGAACCCATGGCGTTGCGGAGGAGCAGAAAGCGATGGCGGTCGGCATTGCGTGGGTGTTGGCGCTGATGTCGGCGGCAGGGGAGGGAGACTGGCCGGAGTTCCGCGGGCCAGGGGGCGACGGGCTCAGCCGGTCGGCGAACCCGCCCATCGAGTGGGGCGAGTCGAAGAACGTGGCCTGGAAGGTGGCGGTGCCGGGGAAGGGGCGCTCGTCGCCAGTGCTCCTGGGCGACCGCATCTGGGTGACGACGGCCATTGAGAAGGGCGTGGTGCGGAAGCGGATCGGCTCGGACGACATGCAGACGGCCGACCACGTGGCCCTCGGAGCCGCCTGCCTGGACCGCGCGACGGGCAAGCTGCTCTGGCACGTGACGGTGTTCGAGGTGGACAAGCCCGCCCCGACCCACTGGCTCAACAGTTGGGCCACGCCCACACCCGTGGCCGAGCCGGGACGGCTCTACTGCGACTTCGGCACTTTCGGCACGGCCTGCCTCGACGCCGAGACGGGCAAGGCCCTCTGGACGCAACGCCTGCCCATAGACCACATGGTCGGCCCGGGCAGCTCACCGCTCCTCCACAAGGACCTCCTGGTCCTCGTGCGGGACGGGTGCGACGAGCAATACGTGGCTGCGCTGGACAAGAGGACGGGCGAGACAATGTGGAAAACGCAGCGGCCGCCGATTGAGGCGCCGGCCCACATGCGCAAGGCGTACTCGACGCCCCTGGCCATTGAAGCGGCGGGGAAGGCCCAGCTCGTCGCCGTTGGCGCACGGTGGGCCGTCGCCTACGACCCTGCGACGGGGAAGGAGATTTGGCGGGTGCGCCACGGCAACGGCTGGTCGCTCGCGCCGCGGCCGGTGGCCGACGCCGAACGGGTCTACATCTGCACGGGCGCGATGGTGCCGCAGCTCTGGGCCATCCGCCTCGGCGGGGAGGGCGATGTCACGCCTTCGCACGTCGCCTGGCGGTCGAAGGAGATCAACTACCCCCTCATGCCCTCGCCCATCCTTGTCGGCAAGGAGCTGTACTGCGCCAATGACGAGGGGGCCGTGGTGTGCCTCGACGCGGCGACGGGGCAGCCCGTGTGGCGCACGCGGCTCCCCGGCCCCGCGATGGCCTCGCCCGTCCACGCGGCAGGGCGCGTCTACTTCTGGACGAAGGACGGGAAGTGCGTGGTGTTCAAGGCTGGGCGGCAGCCTGAGAAGCTGGCCGAGAGCCAGCTCGAGGGCACCGTGGTCGCCTCACCGGCGATCGTGGGCGACGCCGTCTTCCTTCGCACCGACACCCACCTCTATCGCATCGAGAATCGCTGAGGCGCAGACGCAGAACCACCCTCCGTTTCAGGGAGGGGGTGGGGGGAGGGTTGGGCGCCGGTCCCTACCGGGTATGGCCCCCAATCCTGGTGACCAGCCTCGGTTGCCCTATCGTCCTCGTCCTTCGTCCTCGTCCTCGGCCCTCTCGTCCTTCGTCCTCGTCCTCGGCCCTCTTGGCTTGCGCGCAGCGGAATCGAGGACGAGGACGACGGACGAGGGACGAGGACGATTCAGCAACACGTCGAGCACCAGGATTGGGGGCCGTACTCGTCCCTACCCCGAAGTCCCACCCTCACCCTGCCCTCTCCCTGGAAGGGAGAGGGGGAAGGCGAAGCACCCTCACCCCAACCCTCTCCCCGAGGGAGAGGGGGAAGGCGGGGACGCGGTGTGGCTCAGGGCTTGTCCTCGTCCTCGAGGCCGCGCTGGAGGTCCTGGATGTCCTCGTGGTTGGGGGCGGCGCGGCGGCGGAGGACGGTGAGGCCGGGGCGGTTCTGGAGGCGCTCGGCCTGCTCGGCGGGCACGCGGTCGCAGCCGCGGAGGAAGAGGCGGCGGAGGCGAGGCAGTTTTTCAAGCGGCGTGAGGTCGCGGATGGCAGAGCAGTCGTCGAGGTCGAGGACCTCCAGCTCGGCGAGGGCCGAGAGGGGGCGGAGGTCGGCCACCTTCTCGCAGCCGGTGAGGTGGAGGATGGTGAGGCGGGTAAGCTTGGCGAGGGGAGCGAGGTCGGCGACGGCCTTGCAGCCCTGGAGGTTGAGGAAGGTGAGGGCCGAGAGGCTGGCCAGGGGGGTGAGGTCAGTCACCGCCTCGCACTCGTCGAGCCAGAGCGATTCGAGGCGGGTGAGGGGGGCCAGGGGCTTGAGGTCGGCGACCTTGCCGCATAGCGAGAGGTCCAGCTCGCTGAGGCCGGACATGGCGCGAAGGGGGCCGAGGTCCCTCACGCTCTCGCAGCCGCGGAGCGTGAGGGATTCAAGGCGGGTGAGTGCGGCCAGGGGCGTGAGGTCCGCCACCTTCGCGCAGCCGCGGAGGTCAAGCTCCACGAGGCCGGTGAGTGCGGCGAGGGGCGAGAGGTCGGCAATCTCCTCGAAGGCGTCGAGGTGGAGGATGGTGATGCGGCCCAGGCCCTGGAGGCCGTCGAGGGTCTTGGCCTTGGCGCAGCCGGTGAGGTCAATCCAGTAGAGGCGGGTCAGGGCGGCGAGGGGCGAGAGGTCGGTGACGGCGAGGCCGAGGTCAGGGTCGGCGAAGGCGACCTTCGGGGCGCGGCGGCCGTCCTCGGGCTTCTCGTCCAGCGGCTCCTCGGTCTGGCCGCAGGCGAGGTCGAGCGAGACCAGGCCCGAGAGGCCGGCGATGGGGCGGAGGTCGGCGACCCCGGCGCACTCCGAGAGGTCGAGGTACTGGAGCCGCGTGAGGTGGGCGAGAGGCGTCAGGTCGGCCACCTCTGGGCAGTCGCGCAGGCGGAGCGCCACGAGGGCGCGCAGGCCCGCGAGGGGACGGATGTCCGCGGCGTCGGCGCCCGTGAGGTCGAGTGAGACGAGGCCCTCCAGGCCGGCCAGCGGCGCGAGGTCGTTGGCTTCCGAGCAGTCGAACAGGGCGAGGTGGCGAAGGCTCTTGAGAGCAGCGAGGGGCCGGAGATCGCTCAGGCCGCCGCACGCGGAGAAGGTGAGGGAGGTGAGGGACCTGAGGGCGGCCAGGGGCGCCAGGTCGGGCATCTTCTCCCATTCGGAGAAGGTGAGGGAGCGGAGGCCCTTGAGGGCGGCGAGCGGGGCGAGGCTGGCCGCGTCGCTGCACTCGGCCAGCTCCAGCTCGCCGAGGCGGGCGAGGCGGCCCAGCGGCGCCAGGTCGGTGGCCTCGAAGCAGAGGCCGGTGATCGTGAACGACGCGAGGTTCTGGAGGTTTGCCAGCGGCTCGAACGAAGTGACGTCCCAGACCTCGAGTTCGAGGGACGTGAGGCGGGTCAGGGCGCCGACCAGACGCAACTGGTCTTGCGTGACCTGGCCGAGCGTGAGGTGCGTGAGGGCGGTTAGAGCTGGGATGGGCTGGATCGAGCGCATCGGGGGACTCGTGTTGAGCTCCAGCCGCGACAACTGGGGCAGCTTGGCGAGGAAGGCCAGGTCGGCATCCGTCGGGGGCGCGAGGCGCAGGGAGCGGAGTGCCGTGAGGCCGGCGAGGGGCGCGAGGTCACGGGCGTTCATGCACCCGAGGAGTTCCAGGCGCTGCAAGTTCACCAACGCCGCTAGGGGCCGCAGGTCGGCGATGGCCCACCGCGCTTCCGAGCTGTACACCCGGAGCGATCTCAGGCCAGCCAGCTTGCCGAGCGGCTCGAGGTCGGCGGTCGCGGGGCAGCCGGAGACCTCGAGGGCGACGAGCCCCGTGAGCGCGGCGAGGGGCGCCAGGTCGGCCACGCCCTCGCAGTCGCGCAGGCACAGGCAGGCGAGGCCGCGGAGGGCAGAGAGGGGGCGAAGGTCGCCGACATCGGTCCAGGCAAGGGCCAGGGAGGTGAGGCCCTTCATCCGGCCGACGGGCTCCAGGTCGCAGAGGCTCATGCAGTCGCTCACGTCGAGCGAGCGCAGGTTCGGCATGGCGGCGAGGGGACCCAGGTCGCGCACGTGGGCGTTCGACAGGCAGAGCGACACGACGCCCCGCAGCGCGGCGATGCGGGGAAGGTCATCCTGCGCGGCGTTGAAGGCAGCCAGGGCGACCTCGCGCCCCTCGGGCAGCGGCGGCAGCGATGCCAGGCTCCTTGCGGCGCACATGATGGTGAGCGGGCCTTTGCCCTCGGCAATGGCCTGCTTGAGCGCCTCCTCGCCGGCCAACCCGTCGGCCCGGATGGCGGCCACGCGCGGCGGCGCGCCGTCCTCGCTCACCAGCAGCCGAGGCCCCTGAATCTCGAAGCGCAACTCCTTGCCTCGCACGTAAGGGCACAGGGTCACGGGCCACGACGATGCCTCGATCCACTCGCCGGGCACGAGGGTCTCCACCGTCTTGTGCCCCTCGGCACTGTAAACCGTCACCTCGACGGGCTCGGGCGCCGCGGCAAGTGCGACCGCCGACAGGACGAGAAGCGCGATTCTGCGGATGAGAGGGGATGGATGGATGAATGGATGGCTGGATGGGTGCCTGACATTCATCCACCCATCCACCCATCCAATCATCCTCTCCGGGACACGGCACGTAGGCCTGGGAGGTGAACTCATGAGTTACCCCAGTTGTCCGAGGTCAGCAACAATGTCGTCCAGGCCCAGGCGGCGGAGGGTTTCGGCCGTGGGAAAGCCGCGGGCGTCCCAGCCGCGCAGGGCGTAGTATTCGGGCAGCAGGCGGGCCATGTCGGGCAGGCTGCCCGCCGCGCCCCCCGTCTTGCGGTCGAGGTGCTCGAGGCGGTCGGGCAGACGGTCGTCCTTGCCGCGAATGCCGCAGCGGAGGTTGTAGGCGCGCTTGAGGTTGAACAGGCGCTCGCCCGCCGCCATAAGCTCGTCCGCCGAAACGTCCCAGCCCGTGGCCAGGGAGAGCCAATGGGCGAGCTTGCCCGGCCCCGTGCCGTTGCGGGCGACGAACTTGCACATCCCGAGGGCGTCGAACACGGTCATCAGGTTTTGCATCAGCACAGCAATGCGGGCGGCCCCCTCGTGCTCGTGAGGCTCCACGCCGCCGCGCTCGATGCCGAAGTCGGGCATGGGCGAGCCGTAGCCGAGGATGTAGCTGAAGCTCTCAAGGTGGCAGCCGCCGCGGCTGCCCGTCGCGTAGTCGGGCGCCATCGAGATGAACGCCCTCGGGTCGTGGAACGGGTATTCGAGGCCCTTCGTGTGGATGGCGAACGAGGCGGCCTCGGGGCCGAAGGCTTCGGCGGCGCGGCGCACCCCCTCGCCGAGGAGCCTGCCAATCCCCTCGCGGCGGGCGATCTGGTGGATAAGCGCCAGAATAGCCGCCCCATCGCCCCACTTTGGGTGGGGGCGAAGCTGGTCGGGGTGTGATCGGCCCGATCCGTCGGATCGGTCCGATCGGTCCGATCGGTCCGATCCGTCCGATCTGTCGGCCGAGGGCGCCGAGAGCACGCCGCGCTCGGCGGCCTCCATCGCAAAGGCAACGACCGCCGCGGTCGAGATCGTGTCGAGCCCATAGCGGTTGCACAGCTCGTTCGCCGCGAAGATCGTGTCGAGGTCGTCGTTGAGCAGCAGCGGCCCGAAGCCGGCGGTTGTCTCATACTCCGGCGCATGCGCGATGTCCCCTGCGGGGGTGCGAATGGTCTTGCCACACCGGATGGGGCACCCGAAGCAGGCATAGTGTCCCTTGAGTGTGCGCGCGAAGTGGGTCTGCGGCGCAATCCTCTCCACAGGCCTCTTCTCTGCCCTCTGCCCTCTGCCCTCTGCCGTCTGCCGTCTGTCCTCCCAGGAGCCGAGCTGCCAGTTCTTGACGGGCAGGTCGCCCGCGGCCTCGACGACAATGACGCCGCCCGCGGTGCCGAACTCCCGCAGCCGCCCCGCGTCGTCGCGGGCCTTCGGATTCTCCGCCCGCATGGCTGCCAGCAGCCGGTGGTCCGCCACTGCGTGGCGGCAGGACTCCGCCGCGGAGTGGCGGACCACGTCGGAGTCCGCCACTCCGTGGCGGCAGGACTCCGCCGCGGAGCGGCGGACCACGTCGGAGTCCGCCACTCCGTGGCGGGAAGATTCCGCCTCGGAGAGGCGGGCTACGTCCGAGCGCTGCCCCCGGACCACGATGGCCTTGAGGCGCTTGGCGCCCATCACGGCCCCCATGCCGGTCCGCCCGGCCGCCCGGGCGTCGCGCCCGCCGAACATCACGCACGCGAAGCGCACGAGGGCCTCACCCGCCGGCCCGATGGCCCCCACCTGAGCCTTGGGATCGGTCTCCGCGCGGAGCATCTCCCCCGTCTCGAACGTGTCCCTGCCCCACACGTGCCTCGCCGGTCGCAGTTCGATCGTGCCCTCGTAGCCCGCGACGCCGTCGCGGGATTCCGCCGCGGAGCGGCGGGCCACCGTAGCCCGCGTCTCCGACGCGGAATCCGCCGCGGAGCGGCGGGCCAGCGTAGCCCGCGTCTCCGACGCGGAATCCGCCGCGGAGCGGCGGGCCACCGTGGCCCGAGTCTCCGACGCGGAATCCGCCGCGGAGCGGCGGGCCACCGTAGCCCGCGTCTCCGACGCGGAATCCGCCGCGGAGCGGCGGGCCACGGCGGAGCCGTTGATCCACAGGTAGACCGGCTCGGGCGCCTGGCCGCGGAAGACGACGCCGCCGATGCCCGTCCGGGCCAGTTCGGCCCCGAAGAACCCGCCGGCCCGCGATTCGCCCCATATCCCCGTCAACGGCGACCGGGCGCATAGGCACACCTTATTGCAGCAAATCACCGGTGAGCCCGTCAGCAGCCCATTCATCACCACCAGCGGCGCTTCCGGCGCGAGCGGGTCGACGCTTGGGTCCAGCCCATCGTACAGCATCCTCGCCGCCAGGCCGCTGCCGCCGAGATAGCGGCGCATCATCTCCTCCGACACCCCCCGCGGCGCGATGCCGCCTGTGCTCAGGTTGACCTCCAGCATATCCCAATGGCGAATCGGCGGCACGCGCGTCTCCGTGCGCTTCCTGGCGGGCTGTCCTACTTGGCCGCGATGACGTGCCGCTTGGGACGCGGAGTCCCAGAGACAAGGCGGCGTTTGCGCTTCTTCTGAGCTGCCATAAGGCGGTCGAAGAACTTGTCGAAGTCGCCCCCGCACTCCTCCAGCATCTTCCGCCTGATCTCGTGGATTTCCTCAACTATGGGGTCTCGGGCCATGGGGTTCCTCCTGGCATGATCTGCAAGAAGACTTCTGGGGTGACGATCAAGGGCATGAAAAGCCCTTGCTCTCGGTTCACGTCCGCGATTCGGCGGGTCACCTGCTCATTCGCGATGTGCGCGCAGTTCCACGTCACCAGATAATCAATCGCGTGGACAACTGCCAACGCGACGTGCATCAGGTCCACCCGCGCATCTGCGGACAACCCTGTTCGCTTCTGGTAGGCGCCTGCCAGTCTTCGCACATCTTCGGTAAGATCAAGGAGCGGCACGCCCCTGATGTACGCGAGGCGTCGCGCAGCGGCTTCGGGATCGCCTTTGCGTGCCTCCTGAACAACCAAGTCGGAGGCGCAAAGTGCGAACCGCTCGCGGGCCACGCCCCACCACTCGTGCGTCACCTGCTGGTGGGCGGCGATCAGCAGGTCGCGGCTCGGACGCGCCGCGAGGTAGCTGAGGACCGATGTTTCCACGTAGACCCGCGTCTTCATCGGCAGCCAACCTGCAGCTCACTGGCTCAATCGTCGCGCTTCCCCTCTCGCTACGCTGCCATGAGTATAGCCCGGCGCGCCGCGTGGTGCAAGCACAGGGCCAACTCGTCTCAGAAGTCGGTCTGGTCCCGCAGGTTCTTGAGCTGCTCCTCCAGGTGCCCGTCCACGCGGATGCGCGCGCCGCGCTTGGCCGCGGCGCGCAGGGGCGACAGGTCGGTCACGCCTTCGCAGTACAGCTCAACCTTGGCCAGAAGCGGGCAGCGTCGCAACGGGGAGATGTCCGTCAACTTCGGGCACTTCGAGAGGCGCAGCGAACGCAGGTTCCGCAGGTCGCCGATCGGCGTGATGTCCTTGAGTCGGTCGCAGGCGCTGAGCCCCAGGTCCTCAAGCCCGGAGAGCTTGGAGAGCGGGCGGATGTCAGAGACACGCGGGCAGTAGTTCAGGGTTAGGTGCTTGAGCGAGGCTAGACTCGAGAGGGGCCCGATGTCCGCCACTTCGTCACAACACTGGATGACCAACTGCCGGAGATTTGGCAGATTGCCGATCGGCTTCAGTTCCTTCAGTTGCTCGCATTCACTGATCCAAAGGCTCTCGAGGGCAGCAAGCTCTCCGAGTCCTTCCAAGCTCGCCAGCTCTGGGCAGCCGTAGATGTCAAGCCGGGTGAGCTTCCGCAGGCCACGAAGGGGCGCCAGGCTGGAGACCCGGCTACACCCCTGGATAGAGAGGCTTGTCAGAGTGGGCAGGTCGGTGAGGGGCGCGAGGTCAGTCAGCTCCGGAAGGGCGCCCACGTGAAGCTCCTTCAGGCAGCGAAGCTCGGAAACGCTTCTCAAGTCCCTGACCTTCTCGCAACGACTCAACCTGAGCACTGTCAGGTCAGGGAGCCTGGCGAGGAACCCCGTGTCGGCGACCTTGCGGCAGCCCTCGATAGTGAAGGAGGTCAATTTCGCGGCGCCCGCGAGCGGGCCGCAGTCCTCGAGCTGGTACAGATTCCTCAGCGTCAGAGTCCGCAGTTCCGACAGCTTCCCGAGGGGCGAGAGGTCGGTGACGTTCTCCAACTGCCACAGGTGGAGTTTCCTCAGCCGGTGCAGCGAACCCAGCGCGGAAAGGTCGGGGGATTCGACCTTGAGCATCAGGTGGAGTTCCCGCAGGTCGCCGAGACCTTCAAGGGGAGCAACGGTGGGCACGGCGACCCACGATCCGATGCGCAGGACTTCCAGGTTCGTGAGCTTGGAAAGGGAGGCGAAGCCAGTGAGGCGCTTGACAACATACATCTCGAGCAGACGAAGCTGGGTGAGTTCGCCGACCGGCGATATGTCGAGCGCCTCCATCCCGCCCATCACTCTCAGGGAGACGAGGGACTTGATCTTGGCGATGCAAGTCAGGTGGGATTGGCGGGTATTGCCCCACAACGTCAGGGTCTTGAGCTGCCCCAGGGAGCTGAGCGCATCGGCCTCGGGCAGGCGGGAGAGGTGGTCAACCACCGTGTCGGGAGCCACGTAGAGCGCACTGAGGGCCTTCAGGTTTGCAAGGGGCGCAAAGGTGGGGATGGCGACCTCGCGCCATTCGAGGTGGAGGGATTTCAGCGTTCGGAGCTTCCCCAACTGCTCCATCGTCGCTGGCTGGGCCGCGGCCTCGCCCTCGAACTCCACGTGAAGGGCAGTGAGGCCGGGGAGCTTGGTCAACAGGGTCTCCGCATCGAGCGGCACGTCGGTCCGCGGCACCGTCAGGGCCACCTCGATCCCCGCCGGCACGGTGGGGAGGCCCTTCAGGTCCTTGTTCCGCCAGAAGAGGGTGAGGGGGGTGACCCCTTGCGCGATGGCCTCGCGGAGTTCGGCCTGGCCCGCCTTGTCGCTGACCTCGATGCCGACCAGTTGGCGCGGCCCGCCATCCACCCGGCCATAGAGTCGCGGCGCCTCCCACTCGAAGGCCAGGTCCGTGCCGCCGCGATACATGCAGTCGAAGCCTGGCCCGTCTGGGAACCATCCCACACTGAACCATTCGCCGGGCAGGAGGATCGCCCAGTCGTAATGCTGGCCCCCTTTCGGCCGCACGGCCACCCGCGTGGGCCGCGGGTCAGCCGCCTCCTGTCCCGCGCTCGACAGGGGCGGCGCGCATGCAACCGTGAGGGCGAGAGCCAGCGAAGCTGACGATGCCGTGCCCATTGCCTCACCCTCTCCTGCGTGCGGATGCCTACGGGAGTATACCCCAGGAGCCCGGCCGCCGCAACCTGTCCGCGCGTTCGGGTGCGTGGCGCCTCCCGCGCGGGGGTTGTCGTGGCGACAAGCGTCCCGCTTGTCGAGGAGCGGTAAGGCCCGCAAGCGGGACGCTTGCGGCTACGTTGTCGGCGGGCGGGGAGCTGGGTGGGAGGCGAGTTGGCGGACTCAAGCGGAGTTCCAGGGAGCGATCGAGTGCCGCAAGCCATTGCAGCACAAGTAGTTAGAAGCACTGGCACCGGAGCTTGAGTCCGCCAAATCCACAGGCGGGGGCATTGGCGGACTCAAGTCTGTCGCCCGCCGGCTCACAGCGGGAGGTAGACGGCTTTGCCGGTTCGAGAGGACTCGTAGGCGGCCTGGATGACCTCGACGCAGTGGCGGCCCTCGGCGGCGGTGACGGGTGGGACAGTGCCGCCGGCCACGGCGTCGGCCAGGGCCTCGACCTCCTCGCGGAGGAAGATGGTCGGGTTGTCGGCCTCGCGGGGCGGAAGCTCGGCGATGGTCTTCCAGTCGTCGCCCTCCTTGCCGTTGCGGAGGAGGAGCCTCTGGTAGGGGCGGAGGAGCATGAGGCCGCGCTCGCCGATGAGCTCGTTCACCTCGTGGTAGTCGGGGAAGGGGGGCCAGGCCTTCAACTCGTTGGGCATCGAGCAGATTTCCATAAAGGTGGAGTAGGCGCCGCTCTCGAAGTCGAGGAACAGGGCGCCGCAGTTCTCGATGGGCGTGTCGGCCCAGTAGTTGCCGAAGCGGGCCATGACCGCGCGGACCCGCGAGCCGACGAGGTGGAGGGTCATGTCGAGCTGGTGGCAGCCGTAGCCGAGGAAGAAGCCCATCGAGAGGCGCGGGTCGCTCATCCAGTGGCCTTCCTTGGTGCCGAAGGAGCGGGCGTTGTGGCTGAAGAGCTGGCGGAGCATGAGGATGCGGCCGATGGCGCCGTCGTCGAGGAGCTGCTTGGCCTGCTTCACGAGGGGGAAGAAGCGGCGGGAGTGGGCGACCATGAGCTTCACGCCGGCCTTCTCCGCCGCGGCGATCATCTGGTCGCACTCGGCGATGCTGGT